>NZ_JBJMQP010000049.1:0-23192 GCF_045802625.1 Hyalangium sp.
GCCAGCGGGTGGCGGCGGCGCGTCTCGCTGAAGCGGCGGATGAGGCTTTCGTCGCTGGAGTCCAGGAAGAGGACCTCCACCTGGTGCCCGGCGCGGCGCACCTCGTCCAGCACCCGAGGGGCCTCCTTGAGGAAGATGCCCTCGCGCACATCCACCACGAGCGCCATCCGCTCGATCTGGCCGCTGCCGGCCAGCTCCGTCAGCTTGGGCAGCAGCAGCACCGGCAGGTTGTCGATGCAGAAGAAGCCAGCATCCTCCAGCGCTCGGATGGCAGTGGACTTACCCGAGCCGGACATGCCGGTGATGATGACGATGTGCTTTGCGGGGGCGCTCACTCGACCTCTTCTCCCAACGTACGACGCATCGCGCCGTCAGCGATAGCACGGTTGAGCCGCTCGGCGAACTCCCTCGCCGAGTGGTGCCCCTGCAGCTTGAGCAGGTGATTGCGCGCCGCCACCTCGATGATGGTGGCCATGTTGCGGCCCGGGCGCACCGGCACCACCGACAGCGGCACGTTCACCCCGATGATGTCCAGGAACCGGTCCTCCACGCCCAACCGATCGTACTCCTGGATCGGGTCCCACTCCTGCAGCTCGATGACGTGCTCGATCTTCTTCTGCTCGCGCACCGCCGAGACCCCGAACAGATCCTTGATGTTGATGATGCCCAGGCCGCGGATCTCCATGTGGTGCTTGATGACCGGGTTGCCCGCGCCATAGACGGCGCCCGGCTTGCGGCGCGCCACGTCGACGATGTCGTCGGCCACCAGCCGGTGCCCGCGCATCACCAGATCCAGGGCGATCTCGCTCTTGCCGATGCCGCTCTTGCCCAGCAGCAGGATGCCCACGCCGAACACGTCCATCAGCACGCCGTGCAGGCTGCTGGTCTCGGTGAGCGCCTCCTCCAGGAAGCCCTGCACCTGCTGGATGAAGGTGCTGGACAGCAGCGGCGTCTTCATCAGCGCCAGCCCGGAGGCCTCGCACGCCTCCACCAGCACCTTGGGCGGCTCCAGCTCCTTGGTCACCACCACGCAGGCCAGATCCTCGCGGAACAGCCGCGCGAGCGCCTCGCGCTGCTGCTCCTCCGGGAGCGTCAGCAGGTAGGAGACCTCGGTGTTGCCGAACACCTGGACCCGGTGGGGGTGCAGGTGCTCGGTGAAGCCGGCGAGCGCCAGGCCCGGCTTCTGGATGCGCGGAGAGTTGAGGATCCGGTTCAACCCCCGCTCACCGGCCACCAGGGTGAGCTTCAGGTCGTAGTCGCGGTCCTCGAGAAGCGCGGAGATGCGAATGGAGCGGGTTGTGCTCATCGTCAGGAACTGGATATCACCCGGCGGACCATTTGAGAGCCTGCTCGACGTGCCGCCTGCCCCTCCGCCCCCTGAAACCCCCTCCTTCGAGCCGTACCTGGCCCGAGGCCTGCTGCTCGTGGCGCTCGCCCTGGGGGCCATACTCCGGGTGCGGCTGGCGCTGACGGATGACGGGCTGTACTGGCCGGATGAGATCTACCAGAGCCTGGAGCCAGCGCACCGGCTTGTCTTCGGCTACGGGCTGGTTGCCTGGGAGTTCATCGACGGAGCACGCAACTGGGCCCTCCCCGGGCTGGTCGCGGGGCTGATGGAGGTGGCCCGGGCGCTGGGGCTGAACACGCCCGGCGGCTACCTGGGGCTCGTCAAAGGCTGCTTCGCCGTGCTGGGCACCGCCACCGCGTGGGGCAGCTACCGCCTGGCGCGGACCTATGGGGCTGTTCCGCTCGCCGCCGCCGCGGGGGCCTGCCTGCTGGCCCTGGGCTCCGTGCCCCTCTACTTCGCGCCTCGGGCCATGAGCGAGAACGCCTCGGCGCTACCGGTGGTGCTGGGACTGTCCATCGCGCTGGCCCCGGGTGCATCACGGCGGGCGCTGGGAGTGGGGGCCTCGCTGCTGGGGCTGGCGGTGATGCTGCGCCTGCAGACGGGCATCTTCTGCGTGGGGCTGCTGGCCATCCTCGCGGCACGGCGGCAGTGGAAGGAGGCGCGGTTCGCGTTGGGCGTGCTCGCCGGCTGGGCCGTCCTCTTCGGGCTGCTGGATCGGCTCACCTGGGGGGAGTGGTTCCACTCGGCCCGCGTGTACCTGGAGTTCAACGTCATCCGTCAGGGAGGCAGCGGCTGGGGCACCGCTCCCCCCAGCTACTACACCCGCGTGCTGCTCAAGAGCATGATGGGCGTCTCGCTCGTGGCCACGGGGTTGAGCCTGCTCGCGCTGCGGCGGGCCTGGAGCCTCGCGGCGCTCGTCGTCGCGTTCTACGTCCTCCACGCCGCCCAGCCGCACAAGGAGCTGCGCTTCCTCATCCCGATGTTCCCCCTGTTCGCCGCGCTCGCGGGCGTGGGGCTGGACGTCGTGCTGCGCGACTGGAGCACGGAGCGCGTGCGCGCCCTGATGGCCCTGAGCGTGGCGGCGGTGGGCCTGGGGTCCGCTGGGCTCGCCAGCCAGCTCACCTTTGGAGAGCTGGGCCAGTACGAGAGCACGCGGCCCCAGGTGAGCGCCTATGACGACTCGGGCCCCATCAACCGGCTGCTGGAGGTGGCGGGCCAGCGCGAGGACATGTGCGGGCTGAAGATCGAGGCCCCGGCGCACCTGGCCTGGACGGGAGGCTACAGCTACTTCCACCGGCGCGTGCCCCTGTACTGGTACCAGGGGCCGGATCGGGGCTCGGGCCTGTTCAACTACGTCATCACCCTGCCCCAGTTCCGCTTTGGAGGCGAGGAGGTGGCGCAGGACAATGGCTTCGTCCTGCTGCGGCTGTCGCGCCCCGGCTGCACGCCGGACCCGGCCTACAGCTGGCGATTGCCGTGAGCCAACGCTTCCCGCCTGGAGGCCGTTCCCAGCCGCGCCGGGGGTTGCTAAGCCCTAGCCATGTCCAACTGCCTCTTCTGCAAGATTCGAGACGGTCAGATCCCCTCGAAGATCGTCTACCGCGACGACGTGTGCCTGGCCTTCGAGGACATCAACCCGCAGGCGCCCACGCACGTGCTCTTCATCCCGCTCAAGCACATCGCCACGGTGAATGACATCACCATGGAGGACCGGGAGACGGTGGGGCACCTCTACACGGCGGCGGCGAAGCTGGCCAAGGAGCGCGGCCACGCCGAGAAGGGCTACCGCCTGGTGATGAACTGCAACGCGGAAGCTGGCCAGACGGTGTTCCACATCCACCTGCACCTCGTCGCGGGCCGCCCCATGGGCTGGCCGCCGGGCTAGGCCGAGCACAGCGCCGGGGTTCCCCCGAGGAGGCACCGGAGCCGCTGGTTCCCTGCCTGCTCCTTGGAGACGGCCTAGAGGGAACTGAAGGCGCGCGGAGCCGGTGTTAGCATCCAGTCCGGCGCGAGCCCCCGTTCCATGCCCTTCTCTCCCGAAACACCTCCCGCGAGCCGCCGCGCGTACTCCCTGCTGGCCCTGTTGCTGGCCAGCGTGGCGGGCTCCGTCAATGCCATCAGCTTCTTCTCGCTGGGCACGCACACGTCCCACATGACGGGCAACCTGGCGAACGTGGGCGAGTACCTCGCCAACGGGAAGTGGACCATGGCCCTCACCGCCGCCCAGCTCGTGCTGTCCTTCCTGCTGGGGGCGATGACGGCCACCGTGTTGATCGACGTGTCCCGGCGGCGGCAGCGGGGACGGCACGCCATGGCGCTGCTGGTGGAGGTGCTGACGCTCGCGGCCGTGGGCATCTGGTCCACGAAGCACCCGGCGGCGAAGGAGCCCACCATGCTCTGGGGCCTGTGCTTCGCCATGGGCATCCAGAACGCGCTCGTCACGCGCGTCTCCGGCGCGGTGGTGCGCACCACGCACATGACGGGAGTCGTCACCGATATCGGCATTCAGTTGGTGAAGATGATGACCTGGGTGCGAGATGGCGCGCGGGGCCATGGAGTCGGCGGGCTGGTGTGGATGCTCCGCAAGCTGCCCACCGCCGAGCAGTTCGCGCGCACCCGGCTGCACCTGGGGCTCGCCACGTCCTTCCTCCTTGGGTGCACCGTGGGGCCGCTGCTGCTCTTCAAGTTCGGCCCCGCCGCCATGGCCATGCCGTGCGGCGTCCTGGTGCTGCTGGTGCTGCTCGACGTGAGCCCGGCCGGCGCCTACGTGCCGATGACTCCGGGCACCTGAGCCCGCTCGGCGCCGCGGCTCGGTCAGCCCTGGACCTGCGAGAGCCCTCGGTCAGGGAGCCGCCGGCTGGGCCACCGGTTCCGAGTGCGGCGGCTGGGTGATCGTCCGCGTCTGTACCAGCGGGTGCGAGCGCCGCAGCACGGGCAGCACGCTGCTGAGATCATCCGTCCAGGTGATCTTCGTGGGCTCGGTCATCTCCAGGCGATGCACGGTCGCCGTCGCCTGCGTGAAGGTGCGGCCCCAGGAGAACTCCTCGTCCGGGCTGAGGATCATCCACTGGCTGCGCAGGGCATCGCCCTTCGTCTCGTTGATGACGAGCGTGGCGTGCATCCCGAAGGCTCGCGCGTGCGCCAGCGCGATGGGCACCAGATCCAAGTGCACGTTGCTGATGTGCAGCGCCAGCACCCCATGGGGCGCCAGGTGCTTGCGGTACACGGCCACCGACTCCTCGGTGAGCAGGTGCATCGGAATCGAGTCCGAGCTGAACACGTCCAGCGCCAGCACATCGAAGTGCTGCGCCTCGCCCCGCTCCAGCTCGCGCTCCAGCGAGATGCGCGCGTCCCCCTCCACCACCTCCACCTTCGCCGCCGTGTCCTTCAGGAAGCTGAAGTAGCCGCCCTCGCCCTGGGCCAGGGAGATGACCTTGGGGTTGATCTCGTAGAAGCGCACCGTGTCGCCCGCCTGGGTGAGCGCCGCGCTCGTCCCCACGCCCAGCCCCAGCACGCCGATGCGCAGCCCAGGCGCCAGCCCCACGGCCTCGCGCACGCGCCGGAGCTCGGAGATGGTCACCCCCAGGCCACTGTCCGGAGTGAAGTACGCCGTGGCCTGCCTCCGGCGCTCGGGCGAGATGAACTGCACGCCATGCGTGATGGCGCCGTGCTTGAGCGAGTACTGGTGCCGATACGCATTGCCCTGGTCGCTCTCCAGCACCTGCACCACGCCGAAGAAGTTACGCGCCGTCAGCCGCAGCTCGCTCCGGCTGTCCAGCACGGCCACCACCAGCCCGCCCACCACGCCAGCCAGCAGGAACACGCGCAGGTTCCGCCCCAGCCGCGCCACGGGCCGCTCCTCCTTGGGACGAGGCAGCAGCACCACCAGCGCCACCAGACAGCACGCCGCCAGCGCCAGCGGGTACTCCGCGAACGTGTCGAACACGCGCGGCGCCACGATGCCAACGATGATTCCGCCCAGCACTCCGCCCACCGACACCCAGAGATAGAAGGCGCTCAGGTGGCGAGGCGCTGGCCGCAGCCGGTACAGCTCGCCGTGGCACACCATGCAGCCCGCCAGCAGCGCGCCTCCATGCGCCAGGAGCTGCAGCGGCAGCGGGAAGTGTGGCCCCTCGAAGATGGAGCGGATGACGCCCACCACCGCGGCGATGAGCAGCAGGGAGAACAGCATGCGCGAGTACAGCGCCTCCCGCTCGAAGGCGATGATGAAGGTGAGCAGGTAGAGCGCCAGCGGCAGCACCCACAGGAATGGACCGGCCGCCACGTCCTGCGAGAGCTGGTTCGTCGTGGCCAGCAGCAGCACCGACGCGCACCCGCTCAGCCCCAGCCACGCCAGCGTGCGCCCCAGCCCCGGCCGAGCGCTCTCCTCCGAGGGACTCGCTTGCCCGGGGCTCGCTGCCTCCGCGGGCGCCGGCACCGCGTCCCGGTTCCACAAATCCCTCGCGCACACGGCACAGCCCGCGACGAAGAGCACGAAGCCCGCCGCCCACCCCCACCCCTGCAAGCTGCGCGGCACATAGGGCTCGACCAGGAAGGGGTAGCCCAGCAGCGCCAGCAGCGAGCCCACGTTCGACAGCGCGTAGAGCCGATACGGCGAGGCGCCCGGCCGAGCCCGGGCGAACCAGCTCTGCAGCAGCGGCGCCGTGGTGGACAGCACGAAGAACGGCAGGCCAATCGTCACCGCCAGCATCGCCAGCAGCCGGCCCGTGAGCCCGTCCACGCCGGTTGGCCGCCACTCGGGCCCGGGCGCCACCGGCGAGCCCACCAGGAGCGCGCGAGCCGCGAGCACCGCCACCGTGAGCCCCAGCAAGCCCAGGTGCAGCTTCACCTGCGAGCGCACGGGCAGGCGCGTGGCGACAGCGTGCGCGTAGGCGTAGCCAGCCAGCAGCGCCGCCTGGAAGAAGAGCATGCAGGCCGTCCACACCGCGGGCGTGCCACCGAACCAGGGCAGCGCGAACTTCCCCACCAGCGGTTGGACTCCGAAGAGCAGAAAGGCGCTGGCGAAGAGCGTGAGGGCGTACCGACGCATGAGGCGCGTAGGCTACACCGCCAGAGCGGGTCTGGCCCCATCCTGGGAGCACGGCACCCGCCCGCCTGCCGAGAGGAGCGAGGGAGCGAGCGCCAGGAGCTCGTGAGGCTCAACGCGCTCGGGGAGCGAAGAGCCGCGCGCCAGAGGGCGCCTGGGCCATCTCCATGGGCAGCCCGTAGAGCGCCTCGAGCCGCTCGCGCTCCAGCACCGCCTCCACCGGCCCCTGGGCCAGCACCTGCCCGTCGCGCAGCAGCAGCGCGTGGGTGGCGAAGGCCGCGGCGAGGTTCACATCGTGCAGCACCGCCACCGCGCCCAGGCCCGCGCCCACTCGCGCCCTCACCCGAGCCAGCGCCCCCACCTGGTGCGCCACATCGAGGAAGGCCGTGGGCTCGTCCAACAGCAGCAGCGCGGGCTCCTGCACCAGCCCCCGGGCCAGCAGCAGCATCCGACGCTCGCCGCCGGACAGGGCCTCACCGGGCCGCTCCGCCAGGTGCGCCACGCCCAGCTCCTCCATCACCGAGCGCGCCAGCGCCCCATCCCGCTCGGAGGTGAGGCCCCACAGCCCCAGGTGTGGACTGCGCCCCATCAGCACCAGCTCGAGTCCGCTGAAGCCCTCGGCCGGCTCGAAGGTCTGCGGCACCCACGCCACGCTCCGGGCAAGCTCGCGAGCCTCCCACCGCGCACGCTCCCGCCCCAGCAGCCGCACCGCTCCGCGCGTCCAGGGCAACACGCCCAGCACCGCGCGCAGCAACGTGCTCTTGCCCGTGCCATTCGGCCCCAGCACCGCCCACAGCTCCCCGGCCCGCACCGAGACGTCCACCCCTCGAAGCACGGGCGAAGCGCCGTAGCCTCCCTGAAGGCCCTGGGTCTCGAGCAGCGGCACCATGGGGCTAGGGAGAGCGCTGCTGGAAGTCCTTCTTCAGCTTCTTCACCTGGCCGTGAAGTTCCTTGTTGTACTCGTCCCCCACGGCCTGCATCTGCTGCTTCAGATCGTTGTAGCGGCTGCAGAAGATGGCGATGCGGGAGGCCTCGCATGCCTGCTCCTGGGTGAACCTCCCGTAGAGCTCGCGCGTCTGCTTCCAGTCCCTCTGGAGCTCCGTGAGCTCCTTGCTGGCCCGCGCGTTCTTCTTGGCGCTCTTGGAAGAAGTCGACTTCTTGGTCGTGGACGAAGGCGGCGTGGGCAGGGGGACGAACAATCCATCATCCGTGGGCGCCTCGGGCTTGGCCCCCGGCGCCTTCTCGGGCGTGGAGGGAGCCGCGGCCGTGGCGGCTCCAGCGGGAGTCGTGGCTGCCTCGGCGGGAGGCGTAGCCCCGGGAGGAGCCACGGCCGCCGGAGCGGGACGAGGGGCTCCGGGCGGTCCGCTCGGAACAGGCACCGGGCGGATGGGCACGGGCGGCGGCGGCTTGTTGACCTCGCCCTGCCCGAAGTTCATCAGGTGCTTGAGCTGAGGGAGCGTCTTGTAGACCGCGCCTCCGGCGACTCCCAGCAACAGCAGGCTCACCAGCGCCCAGGGCCACGAACGCTTCCGAGCCGGTGCGGCCGGCGCGGGCGCCGCGGCCGACGCGGGCACCGCGGCACGACGGGCCTCCTCCTTCGGCGCGCGACGAGGGGACTCTCCTGGCCGGGCGGGGAGCGGCGTCTTCCGGGTCTCCTCGCGCGGATCCCGAGGCGCCTCCCCTCCGTCCTCGATGTCGATGAGCAGAGGCAGGGAGTCGTCCCCCGCGGAGCTCTCGGGCGCGGCGTCCTCGGACTCGGACGGGCGAGCGGAGGATTTTCCAGGGCCGGCGGGAGCTCGCGCCACGGACGGCATGCCGTTGGCCGCCGCTCGCGTGCGCCGCCCAGGCTTGCCCCGCGCCGGGGGCGACTCCTCCAGCACGCCGCTGACGATGATCTGCTCCTCTTCCTCCTGCGCTCCTCGGAGGGAGGGATCCTCCAGCACGACGCGCGGCTGCGTGTCCTCCGGAGGCTTGCCCGAGGCCACCGCATAGCCCGGATGCGTGTCATCCAGCCCCCGGCGGCTCATATCCTTCATATCCGTGGGAGCGACCATGTCCTCCGCGGAGAGCTGCAACAGGGGCTCGGTGCCGCGGGGCGACGCGCCACCCGGCTCGGGCTGCGCGGCGCGGGCCGGGGTGCCACGCAAAGCCCCCGAGGGCTCGGCGGTGGAATGGGGAGGCAGCGTCTCGTCCGGGACTGGAGGCAGGGAGGCCTCACGCAACGCCGGCATTGGCTCCGGAGGAGTCATCAGCACAGGCGACGCGGAGGCCGAGGGCTCGGAAGGGAAGACGACGGGGCTCTGGATCGTCGGAGCCTGGGAGCGGGCCACCTCCGGACTGCGCGGCTCCTGCGCGTGCATGCTGGCGGGAGGCGGAGGCGGGGGCGCCATCGGGGCGCGCGGCGGCTCCGAGGTGCGGAGCGCTTGCGCACCTGCGGGCGGGGGCGGCGGCACGGCCATGCGCGGCATCTCCCCAGGCCTGGGAGGCGCGCTGCCCGGAGGCGGCGGGGGCATGGGGGGCCTGGGAGGCAACCCGCTACCCGGAGGCGGCGGGGGCATGGCCGCACGCGCTGGCTCCGGGGGCCTGGGAGGCAACCCGCTACCCGGAGGCGGCGGCGGAATGGCCGCACGCGCGGGCTCCAAGGGCTTGGGAGCCGGAGCGCTGCCCGGAGGCGGCGGAGGCACGGTGGCCCGAGGGGCCTCCAGAGTCCTAGCGGTACCGGGGCTCGGCGCCGGAGCACCGGCTCCTGGCGGAATGGCCGCCGCGGGCACATACGGAATCTGCAGCTCCACCGTGGGCGCGCTCGAACGCGAGGGCGGGGGCGGCGCCGCGGCCGCGGGCAGGCCCGAGAGCCGCTCGCGGGGGTCGGTGGGGAACTCCACCGTCACCGTGTCCGTCGTGGGCGACGAGGAAGGCATCGCGGGCCGCACCCGGGCGCGAGCGGCCGCATCCAGCGCCTCGAAGGAAGCGGGGCGGGAATCGCTCACCGTCACCCCCGGCCGGGTCTCCTCCTCGTGCACCGAGGCGCCTTGCCGGCTGCGAGGCGTCGGCTGGAAGGAGAGCGGCGACGAGGGCGGCTCCAGCTTGACGGTCTTCGGAGGCAGGGTCGCGGGCGGGCTCGGAGGCGGGATGCGCGCGCCCGGGTCCGTGTCCAGCTCGGAGCGCGGGGGCAGCTCGCCCATCCGCTGCACCTCCTTGAGCTGCGCCAGCAGCTTGCGCTCGCTCTGGAACTCCGCGGAGAACAAGTCCCGCATGAAGCGGCTGACGCTCTCCGGGCCGGCGCTCGGATCAATCTCCATCAGCACGGACATCAGCTTGCCGCGGAACTCCTCGGCCGTCTGGAAGCGCTGGGAGGGCTCCACCGCCAGCGCCCTCATGACGAGCTGCGCCACCGACGGCGGCGTGAAGGGCTCCACCTCGCTCAGCGGGTTGATGCGCGGGTTGGCCACCGCGGACATCAGCTCGCCCGAGTGCACGCTGTCGAAGGGGTTCTTGCCGGAGATCAGCTCGTAGAGGCACAGGCCCACCGCGTACAAGTCACTGCGGCGATCCACCTGCTGGTGCTTGGCCTGCTCCGGCGACATGTAGAGGAACTTGCCCAGGATGATGCTCGGGTTGGTCTTCGCCGCCGACAGCCGGCTCTTGGCCAACCCGAAGTCGATCACCTTCACCTCCCCCTCGTAGGAGATGAGGATGTTCTGCGGCGAGATGTCCCGGTGGACGAGGTTGATCTCCTTCTCGTCGTCATCCTTCTTGCGGTGCGCGTACGCCAGCGCGTCCAGCACGCGCCCCATCACGAAGAGCACGAAGGTGATGGGCAGCGGCATCGCCCGGTCCCGCACGCGGCCCGCCACCTTGCGCAGATCCTTGCCGTCCACGTACTCGAGGGCCATGAACGCCTCGCCCTCGTGCAGCCCCATGTCCAGCACCTGGGCGATGGAGCCGTGGTGCAGCTTCACCAGCGTGCGCGCCTCGCCCACGAAGCGCTCGACGAACTCGGTGTCCTCGGCCAGCTGCGGCAGGATCTTCTTGATGACGCACAGCTTCTCGAAGCCCTGCACTCCCTCCAGCCGCGCCAGGTAGATCTCCCCCATGCCCCCCGTCGCCAGGTGGGACAGCAGGGTGTACCGGCCGAACGGCTGCGGCCGGAAGGGGCGCAGCCGAGCTGTGGAGGAAGACGTGTTCATGCGGTGAGAGGAGCCACCATCGGCGCATTCAATCCTGTTTCGGGGTCGCCTCTCAACCGGTCAACCGGACGCGAAGCATCCGGCCAGCCGGGCCCCTGCCCTATTTAGGCCCATCCAAGCCGGGGTTGGTGAGCTGGGGCACGTCCTCCTCGAGCACCTCGAAGGCCGCCACCTTGTCCTTGGGAGGCCGCACCAGCCGCTCTCCCAGGGGCAGCACGTCGAACCGGGCCCCGATGGAGGCCAGGGTCTTTCCGGTAATGAGGACCTGTCCCGGTGAGCCGGTAGACGCCAGCCACCCGGCCACGGGGACGCCTTCGCCCACGGCGCTCAAGTCCAGCCGCGAGTCCGGGCCGATCATCCCCACCAGCCCCTTGGTGGTGTGGATGGCGATGCGCAGCTCGCACCGCTCGTCCGCGGGGCGGCGCGCCATGGCCCGCTGCCAGTCCGAGCGCAGCGCCAGCCCCGCCCGCACCGCCCGGACGGGATCATCCGGCTTGCCGGTGGGGTAGCCGAAGAGGGCCCGCACGGACTCGCCCAGGAAGGCCTCCACCGTGCCCTCGAAGCTGAAGAGCAGCCCGCTCATCTTCGCGTGGAAGTCGTTGAGGACGGCGGAGGCTCGCACCGGGCCGACCCGGGCGCTCAGCGCCCCGAAGCCCACCATCTCCGCGTGGAGCACGGTGAGGGGCCGCTCCTCGAGCGCGGGCAGCCGGCCTCCGCTGCGCAGGGCCTCGGCGGCGCGGCGCTCGGCCACGTCCGGCGGGTGGAAGCGCTCCAGCAGGCGGCGCAGGCTGGCGTTGGGCCCGCCCCCGTCCTTTGGAGGGTGGGCCGAGAAGCGCTGCACTCCGCTGGCCACCAGGTGGGCCACGGCGGTGCAGGCGTCGAGCATCACCTCCAGGGTGGTCTCCACCTCGGCGGGAGTGTTGACGTAGAGCACGCCGACGAAGGGCGGCTCGCGGCCGATGGGGATGCACAGCACCCGGTCCACGCCATACATGATGACGCTCTCGCGGCCGGCGAAACGCCGGTCATCGTGCACGTCTCCCACGGCCAGCGCGCGGCCCTGGCGCAGGGCCTCCTCGACGATGGCGTCCGAGACGGGCACCTCGCCCTTGGCCAGCTTGCCCCGGTGGCGCACGGAGGCGGGCACCAGCGCGCCGCTGGAGTGGCGCAGCAGCACCACGGCGGTGGTGGCCTCGGTGCGCTCGAGGACGCGGTCCATGGCGGCCTCGAGGAAGGCCGTGAGCGTGTCGGAGGTGGCCAGGGCCTCGGCGGTGCGGAAGAGCAGGACGAGCGTCTCGTTGGAGACGCGCGGGCTGGCCGTGCCCGGGGCGATGGGCGAGGCCCCGCCTGGGGCGTTCTCGAACGAGACGGGCGCGAAGTTGTCGAGCGCGCGCAGCACGTCCAGGTCCTTCACGTTCTTGGCGAGGATGACGGCGGGCGACACGTCCTCGCCGTGGCCGAAGCGGCGCACACCTCCGGCGCCCAGGTCCACCATCTCGGTGGCGGCGCTCTCCACGGTGTGGGGCTGGCGGATGGAGAGGGTGTTCTCGCCCAGGGCGACAGTGTCGCCGGGGGCCAGATCCTTGCTGCCTTGGAGGGGCTGGCCGTTGACGCGGCTGCCGTTGCGGCTGCCCAGGTCCTCGATGCGCAGCGCGTCACCATCCACGAGCAGGCGCGCGTGCTTGCGGGAGACGAGATCGCCTCCGAGCACGATGTCATTCTCATCGGCGCGGCCGAGGCTGGTCACTCCTTCGGGGAGATCGTACGGGGTGTCGAAGTAGCCCGGGCCATTGATGATGATCTGCCACATCGGTCCCCCGAGATTACACGACCGTCCGGGTTTGCCGAGCAGTTCTCAAAGAGGTGCCGGACGATTTCACTGCGAGGTCGAGCCGCCGCATCAGGAGTTTCGCGCCGCGTCATCCTCTGTATCCTCGCGCTTCGAGTCCCAAAGTTGCAGGTCCCCGTCTCCGCTGAGCACGTACTGGAGGGCGGTGGGATCATCCGGGAACTGCTTGCGGGTCTCCTTGCGGGCCTGGAGCACGGCCGCTGCGGCGGGGAAGCCCATGGCGAGCGCGCGATGCAGTTCGACCATGAACGCCGTGCCAGCCCGGGCGCCCGGTATATCGAAGGTGCCGACGAACGCGCCCACACCCATCTCGGTGGCCAGATCCATGAACCCCTCCCGCTCTTCGAAGAAATGGCTAGGGGCGAGAGCGAAAGCCGAGGAGGGAGCGTTCATCACCAGGAAGGGCAGACGGCCTTTGCTCAGAACTGACCGCAAAGCCTCCGCCGAAAGGCCCATCCCGTCCGGGAGTCTCAGGGTGGGTTCGCCGTCCATCTGGCCCACGTCGCCCGTGTAGTGGAGGAGATCCGGCAGTTCGGCGTCCAGTTCCGCCATGATGCGAGCGAAGGTCGCGTCCCCGCCCTGGAGCACCGTGCAGGAGAAGAAGCCCTGCACTCCTCGATACTGCTGCACAAGGCGCTCAAGCTCACGAGGTCCATCGCCTTGGGCACTGCCCCCTCCTTCGATGAAAAGGATGCGAGGGACCAGACGCGTCTGGGGAGTGCCTCGGGCTTTGGTCGAGACACCCACGGGAGCGCGGACCAGTGGGCGTTGGAGACACAAGGGCTGGCCCTGGATCGGAAGAAGCTCCCAGGCGAATGGCAGCAGAGTATTCACGCTCAACACGAGCGGCTCTTGCGCCGAGGGGCCACGCTCCGCCAGGGCATCCAAGACCTTCTGCGGGCAATGCTTTTCGAGGAGTTGGGTGAGCCTTGCATAGGCCGTGGAAGGCAACTGCGCCCTCTTGCCCCTCTCACTGGCTTGCGGCGGGGGCATCGCCACGTTGAAGGCAAAAGAGTCCACACTCCCTTCGGCCACCACTTCACCCTGGCGAAGCAGCTGGAATCGAAGCTGCCTGCCAAGACCCGCCTTTATGGCAAGCACGGTCGGCTCCGTGGGCGTGGACTGCGGCACCGGGGGCTTCGGTTGCGGCGACGGAGGATGCACAGGCCCCGCTGCGGCCGGGGCACTTTGGGCAGGCGGGGCGCTTCCCGGAGCCACAGCCATCTTCGTTGCGGTGGGAGCCGGAGCGTCCTCGGCATCCGCGGAGAACGACAGCGCCTCGAGGACTCCGCTCAGGAACCCAGTGGCCGGAGCCCGCTGCGGAGGGCCGGACACGTTATGCGAGCGGACCGCCGGAGCTGACGCGGCCGGTGCCGGCGCGGGGATACCCATCTTCACGCCCCCGGCCTGCGGCGCGGGCACGGCGAGCACCGCCGCCTTCAAGGCCTCCAGGAACTGGAGCACCTCCGCGTGCTGCTTGCTCTGGTTCTCGTAGGAGATGATCCGGATGCGTGCCGTGCGCCAGAGCACGTCCTGCTCCACCGGTCCCACTCCCGTCATCAGCGCGTAGCGCTCGGGGACGAAGCCCTTGAAGTGGGTGAGCTGCCGGTCCATCAGCAGCCGGAAGTCCGGATCCGACAGCGAGTAGCCCACGAAGAACAGCGCCTTGGTGAGCAGCAACCCGGTGAAGGCCTCGTTGAACGCGGGGTTGGCGTGGATGATCTCGCTGTAGTCCCGCGAGGTGAGCACCACCGTCTCGGGCCGATCGATGTCCCCGTGCGCCTTGAGGATGAACTCCCCGCCGTCGAAGAGCAGCCGGCCCAGCGCCTCCGTGTCCATGTGGGTCAGCGTCTTCGGGAAGCCCCCCTTCCTGTGCGAGTACGCCCGCTCCAGCAGCTTGTCGTAGTTGGTCGTCACCCACGCGCTGAACGGCAGGTGCATCAGCACGTCATGCGCCGCGGGCACCTGGGCCTGATCTCCCCGGACCTGATCCGTGAGGAACTGGTGGTAGGCCGCGCCCAGCTTGTCCTTGCAGAACTCCGCCACCTCCAGCAGCTTGCCGTACTCCACCAGGTTGCGGAGCTCCTCCTGGTGGCTCTCGCCCTCCGGCAGCGAGCCGACCAGCTCGTCGATTCCCTTGAGCAGCAGCCCCTTCCACGTCGGCAGCCCGGCCCCGGCCGACAGGCCCGCGCCCACGAACACCACGCACCGCTTCTGCTGGATGTAGCGAACGAGCAGCCCGGGCAGCTTCGGAGTCATAGGGCCCAACGATCGACCACGAGGCCGCCCCTTGCCAATCGCCAAGAATGCAGCGCCCGCTTCAGCCCTCTCGACGGCTCGGGGAGCGGGCGCGTGTGGTAGCTTCCGGCGCCATGCTCCACACCGCAGTGACCGCGCTCCTGGCCTTGTCCCTGAGCAGCACCCCCTTCGTGCCCACGGGCTCGCCGACCAAGAACAAGCCGCCTCCGCCCGTCGAGCACCCCAAGCCGCCTCCGCCGCCGCAGGACAAGCCGCCCGAGCACGATCGGCCGGACCACGACCGGCCTCACCCTGATCACTCGGACCGCGGCCCCTACTACCACCAGAATGGCTCGGAGTACCGAGAGGATCCCGCGCTTGAGATCATCCGGCGCAACATGCCCCAGGTCGATGGCTGCTTCGGGCGGATTCACCTGCAAGCGCCGTCCCTCCAAGGCACCGTCACCGTGGAGTGGGACATCGACATCGACGGCCGGGTCCAGCGCGCGCAGGTCGTGGGGAACACCACCGGGGATACCGAGCTCGGTAACTGCATCCTCCTGGCCGTGAAGGGCTGGCAGTTCCGCAACGGGGACGTCACCTACCCCGGCCACATGAGCCACGCGTTCCAGCTCCAGGCCTCCCCGTAGCAGATGCCGCTCGTGGTGCCGTCTCGGGCAGAAAGTTCCTGCCTCGGCACGCGCGGAGGTGGCCACGCACGGGGCTGGTGGAGATTTCCCGTGTGGGGAATTCCCTCATGGGACTCAAGTCCATGAGGGAATTCGCCACACCTGCATGTCGGTTTCCGAACGCTCGTCTGCTTGTCACAGAAATCGACGAGCGCGGGTATTGTTCCCGCACTAACAGTAGGAACTGTCGGGATTGCCCTCGGGGGCAGTGATGCCAGTCGATGTAGAGGGACGATTTCTCATCGTCCGTGCCCAGCACTGGACGTGTGCACTACCCCTCTCGGAGGTGGCGGAGACGATGCGCCCGCTGCCCATCGCTCCCGTGGCCGGCCTGCCTCCCTTCGTGCGCGGGGTGTCCGTGATTCGCGGCGAGCCCACTCCGGTGCTCAGCCTGGCGGCCCTTCTCGGAGGCACGAGCTCGCACACGGCCGGGCGCTTCGTCCTGCTGCGCGTGCCCGAGCGCCGGGCGGCCCTCGAGGTGGAGGAGATCCTCGGCCTGCGCGCACTCGGGGCGGCGGAGCTTGGGGCGGTTCCCCCGCTGCTGCAGGGCGCCGCGGGAGGCCAGCTGGAGGTGCTGGGGACGCTGGATGGGAAGCTGCTCGGAGCGCTGAGCACGGCTCGGCTGCTGCCGGAGGCACTGTGGGCCTCGCTGGCCAGGCGCGGGGCGGCGGCGTGATGGAGCCCAAGGAGGGACTCGACCGCTTCGCCGCGTTCGTCGAGAGACGCCTGGGTCTGGTGCCGGCCTCCGCCTCGAAGGAGGAGCTGGCCGCGCTCCTGGAGGAGCTGGCGCCGCGGCGTCAGTGGGAGGACTACCTGGAGAAGCTCGAGTCCGCTCCCGCGGGCGACGCCGCGCTGCGCTCCCTGGCCGAGCGCCTCACCGTGGGAGAGACGTACTTCTTCCGCCACCAGGCCCAGCTCGAGGCGCTGGTGGAGGAGGTGCTGCCGCACGTGCAGCGCGAGGGCCGCTCCGCGCGTGTGCTCAGCGCCGGGTGCTCCACCGGAGAGGAGGCGTACTCCCTGGCCATGCTCGCGCGGGAGAGCGCCCGGGTGGAGCCCTCGCGGCTGTTCATTAAGGGCGTGGACCTCAACCCGCGCGCCATCGAGCGGGCCCGCTGGGCGCACTACTCTCCCTGGGCCCTGCGGGTCACCCCCGAGCCTCTGCGCGAGCGCTGGTTCCATGCGCTGCCCGGGAGCGAGTTCGCGCTGCGGCCGGAGGTGAGCGACTCGGTGCACTTCGAGGAGCGCAACCTGCTCGACGAGGACTCGGGCTTCTGGGCGCCGAACTCCTTCGACGTCGTCCTGTTCCGCAACGTCCTCATCTACTTCTCGCCCGAGGCGGCCCGGCGCGCCATCGCCCGCATCGAGCAGGCGCTCACGCCCGGCGGCTTCCTGTTCCTCGGTCCGTCCGAGACCCTGCGCGGGCTCTCCGACGCCTTCGAGGTGGTGCAGGCGGGCGAGGCGTTCTACTTCCAGCGGGGACGTGGCGCCTCCTCCACCGCGCGGCTCCGGATCGTCACCCCGCCTCCCATACCGGCCGCTCCCACGGCGGCCCCCGCGGCGAAAGCCGTTCCCCCGAAGCCGGCGGAGCCCCTCCACAAGCTGGAGGGAGCGGGTCGGGCCTGGAGGCTCCTCGAGGAGGAGCGCTATGCCGAGGCCCGGTCCTTGCTGGAGACCTTGCCCGAGCACGAGCGGGAGCATTCCCTCTCGCGATTGCTGCAGGCCGCGCTCCACCTCCAGGCGGGGCTCTTCCGCGAGGCGGAGCGGCTGGGCAAGGCGCTCGCGGAGTCGGGAGCGCAGGGAGCCGCGGCCCACTACCTGCTGGGGCTCTGCCGCGAACAGGCCGGAGACACGGCCAGCGCCCGCGCCTTCTACGAGCGCGCCGTCCACCTGGAGCCCACCTTCGCGCTCGGCCACCTGCGCCTGGGAATGCTGGCGCGACGCGAGGGGGCTCCCACCCACGCGCGTGTGGCGCTGCGGCTGGCGCTCACGCTGCTCGCCCATGAGCAGCCCGTCCACCTCATGCTCTTCGGCGGAGGCTTTGGCCGCCATGGCTTGATGCAGGTCTGCCAGCGCGAGCTGTGGGCCTGCTCGGAGGTCGCATGAAGCAGCGGGAAGAGCTCGCCCAGCGGCTCGCCGAGCTGAAGGCGGAGTTCGACGCCTCCTTCACGCGCCCCGCGGCCCGGGCGGAGGCGCGGTGGGAGGTGCTGCTGCGGCTGCGCGTGGGAGGCTCGCCGCTGGCGGTGCCCCTGGAGCGGCTCGCCGGCCTCCACGCCCTGCCCCGAGTGGTGGCCCTGCCGGGCAGCCCTCCGGGACTGCTGGGCGTGGCGGGGCTGCGCGGACAACTGGTGGCGGTGCATGACCTGGCCGCGCGCCTGGGGCTGCCCTCGGACGAGCGCCCGCGCTGGCTGCTGCTGTCGGGAGGCGAGCGCCGGGTGGGCCTGGCCGTCGGAGGCTTCGAGGGCCAGCTGCGCGTGCCGCCGGAGCAGTTCCAGCCGCACGCGGACGCCGCGCCGCGGCCCTATTTGAACACCACCGTGTTGCGGCCGGGTGAGGCGCCGCTGCCGGTGCTCGATGTGGCCTCTCTGGTGAAGGACCTGCTGGACGGAGCCCAGGCTCCGCTGAACGCGAGGTAGTACATGAGTCGTAGGAAGTTGACGGTGGGACAGCAGATCGCCGGTGGCTACGCCGCGGTGATCGCGATCATCGTGCTGCTCTCCGTCGTGGGGCTGAGGGCCAACCGCCGTTTCATGAGCTCCACGGACGAGGTGGCCCACACCTACAAGATCATCGCCGGGCTGGACTCGCTCCCCATGATCATGAGGAGCGCGGAGATGGCGGTGCGCGGCTTCGTGCTCTCCGGGCAGGACTCCTACCTGGGGCTCTACCTGCAAGCCGATCCGAACGTCCACAAGGCGCTGGACGAGCTGAACGTGCTCCTGGCGGACAGCCCGGAGCAGCAGCGCCGGCTGGCTCCGCTACGGCCGGGGATCGACACCCGCCTGGAGGGGATGCGCGACGTCATCTCCGCGCGCCGAGAGCGTGGCTTCGAGGCGGCCCAGCAGCTCGTGCTCAGCGCCAAGACCCAGCAGCTCAGTGACGAGCTGCGCAACCGGACCGCCGAGATCCGCGCCATCGAGGAGCAGAAGCTCCAGGAGCTGGATCGGACCGCCAAGGAGGACGCCCGCTTCCTCAACGCGCTGTCGGAGTTCGGCGTGGGCGGCATGCTGATCATCGTCATCGCATCGAGCCTGTACATCACCCGCGGGCTGCGGCGGCAGATCGGCATGGCGGTGGAGCACGTGCAGAGCTCCTCCACCGAGCTGCAGGCGGCCGCCACGCAGCAGGCCTCGGGCGCACGCGAGCAGGCCTCGGCGACGACGGAGGTGTCCACCACGGTCCGGGAGCTGCTCTCCACGTTCCGGCAGATCGCCAGCAACGCCCAGCAGGTGTCCAAGGCCGCGGACGAGACCGTGGGCGCCACGCGCACCGGAGCGCAGACGGTGGACCGGGCCCAGGAGGCCATCGAGACGGTGCGCAAGCAGGTGGACGTCATCGTCAACCACATGCTGGACCTGGGCAAGCGCTCCCAGGAGATCGGCGGCATCCTGGACATCATCAACGAGCTGGCCGAGCAGACGAACATCCTCGCCATCAACGCCACCATCGAGAGCGCGGGGGCGGGCGAGCATGGCCGGCGCTTCGCCGTGGTGGCCGAGGAGATCCGCAAGCTGGCCGACCGCGTGGGCGTCTCCACCAAGGACGTGCGCACGCTCATCGATGAGATCCGCGCCGCGGCCAACACCACCATCATGGCCACCGAGGATGGCTCCAAGGCGGTGCAGAACAGCGCGCGGCAGTTCGCCGACGTGGCGGGCACCTTCAAGCGCATCGCCGACCTGACGAGCACCAACCTGGATGTGGCCCGGCAGATCGAGCTGAGCACCCAGCAGCAGACCTCCGCCGTGGAGCAGGTGAACGCCGCCATCCAGCAGGTGGCCGTCACGGCCAAGCAGACCGAGGTGAGCTCCTCCCAGACGCTGCAGACCTCCACCCACCTCATCAAGCTGTCGCGCCAGCTGGCCACGCTGGTGGACGCGCGCTCCTCGGGTTCGGCATGAGCACTCCCGGCGTCTTCAACCACTTCCAGATCGAGGCCCGCGAGCTGCTGGAGCAGCTCGGCCAGGGCTTCGTGTCCCTGCAGCAGGGGGCGGAAGACGCACGGGTGGTGCCGCAGCTGTTCCGCTGGGCGCACACGCTCAAGGGCGCCGCGCAGGTGGTGAAGCAAGCGCGCCTGGCGGAGATGGCGCACGCGGTGGAGGACGCGCTCGCGCCGTACCGGGACCGGGGCGAGCCCCTGCCGCGCGAGGCGGCGGGAGAGTTCCTTCAGCTGGTGGGGCAGATGCGGGCGGCGCTGGCGGAGCTGTCCTCCCCGGCTCCGCTCGTGGTGGAGGCGGCCCCCACGGGCGCCGCGCCGGAGACGGTGCGCGTGGAGCTGGCCGCGCTGGACGAGCTGCTGGACGGGGTGGCGGAGGCGGTGGTGCAGCTCGGCGGGCTGCGCCAGGCGGTGGAGGCGGTGGGGCAGGCCCGCCATGCCGCGGAGGGACTGCTGGAGCAGCTCACCGCGCCCGCGGCCTCGAGCGCCACGCCGGCCGAGCGCGCCCGGTGGCTCTCTCGCACCCTCGCGGTGGCCGAGGGGCTGAACACCGCGCTCTCCCAGGCGGGCCGTTGGCTGGATGGAGGGCTGGGCAAGGCGGAGAGTGAGCTCGTCCAGTTGCGAGACGCCAGCCACGCGCTGCGCCTGGTGCCGGCCGCTTCCCTCTCCGCCCCGCTGGGGCTGGCGGCGCACGAGGCCGCAGCCTCGCTGGGCAAGCGCGTCTCCTTGGAGCTGGAAGGCGGAGACGTGCGGCTGGACGGGCACGTGCTGGCGGATGTGCGCCAGGCGCTGCTGCACGTGGTGCGCAACGCCGTGGACCATGGGCTCGAGGCCCCCGACGAGCGAATCGCGCTGGGCAAGCCGGAGCTCGGCCAGCTCTCGCTGCGCGTGGAGCGGCGGGGCGCCCGGGTGCGCTTCACCTGCGAGGATGATGGGCACGGCGTGAACCTGGAGCGCGTGCGCGGCGCCGCCGTGGAGCAGGGGCTCGTCACGCCGGAGGAGGCCGAGGCGCTCGAGGATCAGGCGCTGCTCGAGCTGCTCTTCCGCGCGGGGTTCAGCACCGCGCCCACCGTGACGGACATGTCCGGCCGCGGCGTGGGGCTGGACGTGCTGCGAGACACCGCGCGCAAGCTCAAGGGCGAGGCGAGCGTCACCAGCCAGGCCGGCCAAGGCACCCGCATCACCCTGGAGGTGCCCGTCTCGCTCACCTCCCAGGAGGTGCTGGAGGCCGAGGCCGCCGGCCAGCGGGTGCTGCTGCCCCTGCACGCGCTGACCGCCTCGGTGCGCCTGCCAGGCGAGGCCCTCACCTGGATCGGACCTCGCGCCACCTTCTCCCACGAGGGCCGGGCCATCCCCTTCCTCCCTCTAACGGCGGCGCTCGGCCAGCCCGAGGCGGCGCGGGGGCGCCCCTGGTCCGCGGTGCTGCTCGGAAAGGGCGCCGAGCAGGTGGCGGTTGGCATGGACCGGCTGCACGGCATCCGCCGCGTGGTGGTCAAGCCGCTGCCTACCTCCGTCCCCGTGCTTCCGCTGGTGACGGGCGCCAGCTTCGACGCCCAGGGCGAGCCCTTGCTCGTGCTGGATGTGACGGGGCTGGCACACCAGGTGCGCCAAGGTGCGGTCACCACCGCCGAGCCCCGTGTCGCGCAACGCAGACGCATCCTCGTCATCGATGATTCCGTCACCACGCGGATGCTCGAGCAGAGCATCCTCGAGTCCGCTGGCTACGCGGTGGAGCTGGCCGCCTCAGGGGAGGAAGGCCTGGATCGCGCTTTGAGGAGCAATTACTCCCTCATCATCGTCGACGTGGAGATGCCGGGGATGAGCGGCTTGGAGCTCACCCGGATATTGCGCGCCACGCCCTCCCTGGCCACGCTGCCCATCATCATGGTGTCATCCATGGCGGCCGAGGAAGCTCGGCGCAGGGGAAGAGAAGCAGGCATCTCGGCGTACATCGTCAAAGGCGAGTTTGATCAGCAGGGCTTCCTCGACACGGTGGCGCGACTGTCCGGCGGGCCGGCGGAGCGGAGGAACTGACGATGACCGCAGAGCTCCACCCGCGAAGCCCGCGTCAAGCCGATCCCCTGGTGACCCAGCAGCTGCCCGCGCGAGTGGTGGTCATCGGCGCCTCCACGGGAGGGCCTGGGGCCGTGAGGGAGATCCTTGAGAGCCTGCCGTCGGACTTCCCCCTGCCCATCCTCCTGGTGCTCCACCTGTCCGAGCAGTTCGAGGACTCCATGGTGGAGTGGCTGGGAAAGCATTCCCCCTTCCCGGTGCGCCACGCGGCCGATGGGGAACATTTGCCGCCCATGGGCCGTCCCCTGCTGGTCATGGCACGAGCCAACCGTCACTTGAGGTTGAGGCAGGGCCGGCTGTGGCTGACGGACGAGCCGGAGCGGTACTCCTGCCGTCCGTCGGTGGATGTGCTCTTCGAGTCCGTGGCGCAGGAGTTGGGAGCCCGCGCCATTGGCTGCCTGCTGACGGGGATGGGGCGGGATGGGGCGAAGGGACTGCAAGCGCTCCGGCAGGCGGGCGCGAGCACGCTGGCGCAAGACGAGGCCAGCTCCGTGGTGTTCGGAATGCCGCGCGAGGCCATTCGGCTGGGCGCGGCGCAATACGTGGTTGGGTTGAGGGACGTGCCCGGGTGGCTGTCGGCGCTCGCGCAGCGTGGCCTCAAGGGAGGACCCATATGAAGCCCAAAGTGCTCATCGTCGATGACAGTGCGACCGTGCGAGCTGACTTGCGGGGGGTGCTCAGCGCGGCGGGGTTCTCGACGCTCGTCTGTGGAGGCGTGGGAGGAGCTCGCAAGGCCCTCTCCGAGGAGAAGTTCGATCTGCTCATCCTCGACGTCATCCTGCAGGACGGGGACGGGGTGGATCTGCTCATTCAACTGCGCGGCGAGGAGCGCACGGCCCATCTGCCAGTAATCCTGCTGTCCACGGAGGACGCGGTGCAGTCGCGGCTGCGAGGGCTGGCGCAGGGCGCCGACGACTACGTGGGCAAGCCGTACGACGCGGCCTACGTGGTGAAGCGGGCCCGGGAGCTGACCCAGGCGCCCCTGAGGCAGGCGGACGCCGAGCCGAAGCTGGTGGCCGCCGCGCGCCGCCGCCGGGTGCTGGTGGTGGATGACAGCCCCACCTTCCTGCACGCCGTGGTGGAGGAGCTGCGCAAGGACGGGCATGACCTGATTGCCGCGGCGACCGCCGAGGAGGCGCTCCCGCTGCTGAAGGCCCAGGCGATGGACTGCATCCTGATGGACCTGGTGCTGCCGGGGATGGACGGGATCGCCGCCGCGCGCCTGATCCGCGCCGATCCGAAGATGGCCACCGTGCCGCTGCTGATGTTCACCGCGCGCTTCGAGAGCCAGAAGATGGCGGAGGCGCTCTCGGCGGGGGTGGATGCGTTCTGCCCCAAGGCGAGCGATCTGGCGCTGCTGCGCGCCCAGGTGCGCAACCTGCTGCGGCGGCGGAACACGGATCCGGAGCTGCCCGCGGCGGCCGCGTCGCGCTCGCCCGCCAGGCCCGAGCGTGAGACGGCCTCGCTGTTTGATCAGGTGGTGGCGCGGAGCGGCCTGTCGGCCGTGATTGCCTCCACCACCGTGGCGCGGGCGTGCCACCGGGCCAGCGTGGATCCGGAGATCCTGGACGCGGACAAGCTCACCCGGTCGCTGCCCTTCATCCGGGA
>NZ_JBJMQP010000050.1:0-20031 GCF_045802625.1 Hyalangium sp.
ACCGTGAGTTGAGCGTACCTCCAGCGCTCGACGCCAAGCTGAAAGCGCAGCTGCGGCCGGGAGTCCAGGCGGTCCTCAATGGATTGACGGAGGACCCGCTGACTACCGGGGCCAGCATCATGAATCGCTTTCTGGCCTCACGCTTGTTCGCGCTCGGCATCCACTACCGCTCCGGAAAGCTGAAGAGCTCCCGCCGCGTCCGCGCTGAATACGAGGTGACCTTCAGCTCGGGAAAGACCGAGCGCTTCCACCGTGTCATCTTCCGCCACGGTCCCCAGTCCACCCTGGAGCAAGACTTCCCTTGGCTGCCCAAGGAGGCTCTCGCCAAGATGCGTGCCCGCAGCGAGCTGGATCAAACGCGGGAGGTGCTCTGGGAGGACGCCTTCCAGCGGCAAGGTGCGCAAATCACCACGAGCCCCGTCCCCCGCCAGCCCTTGCCCCTTTTCAAACTGCCCGAACAATTCACCTCCCGGTTCATCGGCCGCGAGGAGCTCCTGAGCAAGCTCGTCAGTGCCAGCCTCCAGAGTGAACCGCGCCCTGGCCTCATCTATGGCCTAGCTGCTGCGGGGAAGAGCCGGGTCGCGCTCGAGCTCCTCCGTCACACCAGCGTGGCGAGACACTATGGGAGCTCGCGATACTTCGTACGTGTCGATGGAATGAGCGGTGAGGACTCGGTCTTCGGCCTCATCGCGGAAGCCCTCGGCGTGGCTCCCGGCGCTGACCTGAAGGCACGGGTACTCTCTGCCCTCTCGGCAGGTCCCGCCCTCCTCGTTCTGGACGGATTCGACTCGCCATCGTTGGACACCCCAGCCATGCAGCAGGTGCTGGAAGAACTCGCGAGTATCGAGGGACTGACCCTGATGCTGGCAGGCCGGAAGCTCCCTCGGCTGTTCACGCCGCAGTCCTCGCTCACGTTCCCAGTGCCCCCCTT
The DNA here is from genome assembly GCF_045802625.1 of Hyalangium sp. Taxonomy (NCBI): domain Bacteria; kingdom Pseudomonadati; phylum Myxococcota; class Myxococcia; order Myxococcales; family Archangiaceae; genus Hyalangium; species Hyalangium sp. The sequence continues at coordinate 932 of NZ_JBJMQP010000050.1, forward strand.
GGACGCCGATTCAGCACGCGCGCTCTTCGGCGACCTCGTACCTCAGGCAGACCTCTCGGATCCGTTGCTTGAACAGCTCCTCGAGTTCCAAGAGGGCAATCCGCTCTACATCCATCTCCTCGCGGGACTGGCGAAGAGCCACCTTTCCGGCGAGCCTGCTCCGGTTTCCCTGCGGACACTCTGGCAGACCCTCCACCAGGACCTCCGTGGGTCTCCCAGTGCTCCTGGTTCTCCACTGGGCGGTCTTATCGGGCAGGCGCTTCGTTCGCCGCTGATGACCGAGGCGGCCCGGAAGCTGCTCTCCATCCTTGCCCGGCTGCCGGGAGGAGCCTCCCAGGCGGACCTTGCTCGTCTCGTCCCCGGCGAAGCTGAGGCCGCCGGCAGGCTCACCACGCTGGGGCTCATCCACGTGGACGAGTTCTCTCGCCGGAGCGCCCACCCGTTCATCCGTGAGTATGTGAGCACCGCCCTCCCGCTTCAACCCGAGGAGCTCTCTCGAGTCATCGCGCACTATGGGGGCCTCGCGGCCCTCTTCGGTCCCCGGGTCGGCGGCACCAAGGGCGCCGAGGCCCTCGAGCTGCTCCGCGTTGAGCTGGAGAACATCGAGGCCATGCTCCTGGAGGGGCTTCAGCGGGCCGAGGTCCAGGTGGTCATTGATCAGATCCTGGACCTCAATAACTTCTGGCGGTTCTCCGGCTATGGCTCCTCCCATGTCGTGGCGAAGGCCCGCACGGTGGCACAGAAGCGAGGAGACAGACTGCGCGAGGCGCTCTGCCTGCAGGTCGAGGGGCAAATCCTCCTGGAGCGCTCGAGCCACCGCGAGGCCGAGGCCCTCTTTCGCAAGGCGCTGCCCGTCTTCAAACAGGCCGATCCCGAGCTCTCCGAGAAGAGGAGCACCCTGGGCTACGCGCGCTGCATCCGTGGGATCGGGTCGATCGCGCTCGATGGGCAGAGGCTCGACGAAGCCGAGTCCTCTTTCCAGCAGGCCCTCCACCTCTTCGAGAAAGTGGGCTCTCCTCTGAGCGAGGGCAACTGCATCCACTGCCTCGGCAAGGTCGGCCTTGAGCGTGGACTCCTCCAGGAGGCGCGCCTCAAGTTCGTCGAAGCGAAGCACCTGTTCGAGAGGCTCGAAGACCGTCTGGGGCGGGCCTACTGCCTGCGGAATCTGGGCGAGTTGGACGCCTCTCCCGCCCTGCTGGAAGAGGCCCGCACGCTCTTCTCCGAGGTGGGCAACCTACGCGGCCAAGCACATTCCATTCGGTGCCTCGGAAATCTCGCCTTGAAGCGCTCGGCACTCGATGACGCTCAAGCGCTCTACGAACAAGCACGCCCCTTGCTCAAGCGGGTAGGCTCTCTGCGCGGAGAGGCCAACTGCCTGATGGGTCTCGGGAACGTGGCGCTCCAGCGTTCGCAACCGGAGATCGCTCGCGTCCACTTCGAGGAGGCATCGCAACTCTTCGAACGTGTCGAGGACAAGCGCAGCCTGGCCCAGTGTGAACGCCATCTCGAGACGCTCCGCAGCTAGGGGACTCGGCCTGCCTGAAATATGGCCTCCGCAGGCTTGAAGAGACGCCTCGGGCCTTTAGACTGGGGGCGATGGCCACCTTCGCTCCGCTGTGGGCGCTGGTGCCTGGGGGCAAGGGAGTGCCGCTGGCGAAGGTGGGCGGCGAACCCGAGCCCGTGGGCCCCATGCGCTGGCCGGTATGCCGCATGTGCGGCACGCCGATGCGCTTCCTGTTCCAGCTCCCGCATGTGCCCGGGAAGGTGGACCTGTCGCCGTACGCGGCGGTGTACGTGTTCCAGTGCGAGAACCCGGACACGGCCTGCTACCGCTCGATGCCGGAGGAGGGAGCGAACGCGGCGGTGCCGGTGCGCGCGGGCGAGCCGACGGTGGAAGGCGAGCGGCCCCAGGGCATTGCTTACAACGCCTGGAGCCTGGGCTTCGCGCCAGCCGAGGAGGACACGGCAGCGCTCTCGGTGGACGTGAACGAGGCCACGCGCGAACAACTCCAAGCGCTCGATAGGGCGCAGGAGGCCGCTCCAGAGAGCAAGGTGGGCGGAGTACCGGTGTGGCTGAACGGAGACGCGATGCTCGAGTGCTGTGGCGAGCCCGCGCGCTTCGTGGCACAGCTGTCGGCGATGCCGTTCGGGCTGGACTTCGGGGACAACGGCCGGGGCTACCTGTTCCGCTGTCAGCGCCAGCCCGAGCACTTCCTCTTCTTCTCGCAAGGGGCGTGACAGAAGTGGGTAGGAAGAACTCGACAGCGGCGCCTCAAGCTGATTGGAACGTAGTCACCCGAGGACGCCCCATCGGGTCACCCTGGTGATGCCCGCGGAGGGACTGTCCATGTTTCTCAAGAGCCTCCACCTCCAGAACCTGCTGTCCTTCGGCCCTGACAGTCAGCCCATCACCTTCGGCGCCCTCAACGTCCTGATCGGCCCTAACGGCTCGGGCAAATCGAACCTCATCGAGGCGGTTGGTCTGCTTGCGGCCACACCTCGCAGCCTGAGCGACGCCTTTCGAGAAGGTGGTGGCGCGGCGGAGTGGCTCTGGAAAGGAAGCAAGGACCCTCTTTTCGCGAGCATTGAGAGCACCATCGATCTTCCGTTCTTCGATCCAACCTGGACCCTGACTCACACACTGGAACTCAGTGAGAGCGCCCAACGCTTGGTGGTCCACGACGAGCGCGTCATAACCCCGCCTCGGGCGCCAGACTTGGACGAAGACATCCACTTTGCTTATTTCGAGGGGCGCCCGCACATTCGCCTCCGCGACACCCTAAAAGAGATGAACCCGAAGGAGTTCAAGAGCACTGAGTCCGTTCTTTCTCAGCGCCGAGATCCAGACGTCTATCCAGAACTGACTTTCCTAGGGGACTTCTACGGCGAGATTGCTCTTTATCGGGACTGGTCCTTCGGTCGGACAACGCCTCCCAGGCTCCCTCAGCCTGCTGACCTCCCCAACGAGCAACTGCTACCGGATGCACGAAACCTGGGCCTGATCCTGAACCAGATTCGCAAGAATCCGGAAGCCAAGGAGGCCCTCCTGAAACACCTGAGCGTGCTCTACGAGGGCATCCGCGATGTCGACGTCAGCGTCGTAGGCGGCACGGTCCAGGTCTTCCTGCACGAGCACAAGTGGATCATCCCCGCCACCCGGCTGTCGGACGGAACTCTGCGGTGGCTCTCCTTGCTCGCCATCCTCCTGAACCCTCAACCCCGCTCCCTGGTATGCATCGAAGAGCCGGAGATGGGGCTTCATCCCGATCTCCTCCCGCCGCTTGCCCAGCTCCTCCGGGAGTCCTCCGCGCGGATGCAGCTCATCGTCACGACCCACTCGGATGTGCTGATCGATGCGCTTACGCCCGAGTCGGTCATCGTCTGCGAGAAGCACGAAGGCTCGACCACGATGAAACGGCTCGACAGTGGTGAGCTGGCCGAGTGGCTCAAGAAGTACTCCCTCGGACAGCTCTGGCGGCGAGGTGAAATCGGGGGGAATCGCTGGTGAGCGTGCGGATCTACGTCGAAGGTGGCGGTAACACCGGCGCCCTGAAGAGCGAGTGCCGTCGAGGCTTCTCTCAGTTCTTCGCGAAGTTCATCCCGCCTGGGAAGCAGCCCAAGGTCATTGCCTGCGGCAGCCGGAACGAAGCGCTCGATGACTTCAGCACCGCCCTGCGCCAATACCCCGGCGAGCACATCGTTCTGCTGGTGGACGCGGAAGCGCCGGTGAACCCCAAGAAGACCATCTGGGAGCACCTGAAGCAGCAGGACGGATGGGCTCCCCCAAGCGGCGCCACCGAGGACAACACCCACCTCATGGTTCAGTGCATGGAGAGCTGGTTCCTGGCAGACCCTGAGACGCTGGCGGGTCACTATGGCCAAGGATTCCAGGAGTCGGCGCTCCCACAGAACCGGAACATCGAGGACATCGCCAAGTCGGCCGTGTTGCATGCGTTGGAGTCAGCAACTCGCCAGAGCAAGACCAAGGGCAAATACTCCAAGGGTGGGCACAGCTTCGCCATCCTGGCCTTGATCGATCCGAACAAGGTCCGCCGCGCCTCACGGCACGCTGAGCGTCTGGCTGTAACGCTCCTGCAGTTCTCTTCGTGAGCCACCGGCCGGGCAGGCTTCACCGCGGAGGGCCCCCAAGCCTCCCTGCTCCCTTCCCTGGACGCTGCTTGTGCTCCGTACCCGTCCGGGGGACCATCCGGGCACCGCCTCATGCTCCAACCTCGCCTCGCCTCCCGCCTCGTTGCCCTCCTCGCGCTCGCGGCGCTCTCGAGCACCCGGTGCTCGCGCCAGTCAGAGTCCCAGTCAGCTCCTCCGGCTGCCGCTCCGAGCCCGACGGCTCCCAGCGCGCCCACCACGAAGCAGGACGCCCCTCCCAAGCCGGAGCCCACCGCCCCCCAGGACGCCGCGCCCAAGCAGGCCACTCCTGCCCAGGCCACCACCACCGCCGCCAGCGACAAGGCCCTGCCCCCCACCACCGCCTTCGCCGGCTCGGAGGCCTGCAGCGAGTGCCATGAGGAACAGCACACCGCCTGGCACCAGGACTGGCACTCGCGCGCCCTCTCCAAGGCCACGCAGAAGTTCGTCGTGGGCAACTTCCGCGACGCCCACTTCAAGGGCGACTCCAGCGAGGCGTGGATGTCCCGGCGCGACAATGGGTACGTCATGCGCACCCTGGGCGTGGACGGCAACGTGTCGGACTACCCTGTCCAGTGGGTCATCGGCGGCAAGCGCATGCAGGATCCGGTGACCCTCACCCAGGACGGCCGCTGGCAGGTGCTCCCCGTCTACTTCCACGTCACCGGCAAGAGCGCGTGGGTGGACTACTCGGAGAAGCGCCAGGGCAAGCTGACGCCGGATCACCCGTTCTTCTGGGCCAACTTCGCGCGCAGCGCCCAGCACGCGTGCCTGGACTGCCACACCACGGGCCTGGACGTGCGCTACGACCGCGGCGCCCACCAGTGGAGGACGACGTTCGCGGATCCCGGCGTCGCGTGCGAGAGCTGCCACGGCCCCGGCGCCCGCCACGCGGAGACGCAGGACCCCAAGGACATCGTCCAGCCCAAGCGCCTGCCGCCCGAGCTCGGCATGGCCGTGTGCACCCAGTGCCACGGTCCGCGCCGCACGCTCTTCCCCATGCTGGACGCGGCGCACCACTTCCGCCCGGGCCAGCGCTACGAGGACTTCTACCAACCCATGGTGCTGCTGCTGGGCAACGACGTCTCCGGCGACTACTTCGAGGACGGACGCCCGAGCACCAGCAGCTTCGAGAACCAGGCCCTCACCCAGTCCCTGTGCTTCATGAAGGGCGGCGCCACGTGCCTGAGCTGCCACTCCGCGCCTCACCAGAAGCACGCGCCCAATGAGCTCCAGCTCCCCAAGAGCGCCTCGGCGGGAGTGTCCCCTCCCAATGCGACGTGCCAGGGCTGCCACGCGAGCGTGTTCGCCCAGGGCAAGCAGCACACCCACCACAGCTCGGCCGCGGCCCCGGACTGCATCGCCTGCCACATGCCGCCCGTCGTCACCGGCGTGCTGGATCACTTCGCGGACCATGCCATCGGCGTCCCCGTGCCCCAGAACACCGTGAAGCACGCCATCCCCAACGCCTGCAACGCGTGCCACACCCACGAGAAGCAGAAGCCCGAGGACATGGCGCAGGCCCTCGAGCGCTGGTGGCCCGAGGCGAAGAAGCGCCAGGAGCGCCGGCTCCGGCTGGCGGACGCCTTCGCGGACAAGACGGCCGCGCAGAGCCGCCCCTCCCTGGAGGCCGTGCTCGCCGACGCGCAGGAGGCCTCCGAGCTCCGAGGCGCCGCCGCCCTGTTCCTCGCCCGCCGCTTCCATGCCGAGGCCATCCCCGCCCTGCGCGCCGCGCTCCCGGACGCGAAGGACTCGCTGCTGCGCTCCCAGCTCGCCGAGGCGCTCGGGGCGGCGCAGGCCCGCGTGGCGGTCAATGAGCTCGCGCCGCTGCTGAAGGATCCGTCCATCTGGGTGCGCCAAGCGACGGCCTTCGCGCTGACGCAGCTGGGAGACTCGCGAGGCATGGCCGCCCTGGAGACCTTGGCGCAGCAGCCGGAGACCTCGGGGCTGATGGCGCCCCATGCGATGCTCGGGCAGCTGGCGATGCGCCGGAAGGAGCTGCCCAAGGCCACGCGGCAGCTCGAGCAGGCCCTGGACGTCCAGCCGTACTACGCGGATCTGCTCGTGATGCTGGCGGACCTCTACATGGTCCAGGGCCAGCCGGACAAGGCGCGGGAGCGGCTGGAGGACGCGGTCCGCTTCGCTCCGCAGAACCAGGGTGCTCGGGAGCGGCTGTCCGCCCTGCAGGGCCGCTGAGCGGGCAGCCATGGAGCCGCCAGAGGAAGAGGGCTCGCCTCTGCTGCTGTGACTCGCAGTCCCCATCTTTCGAGTGGAACGTGCCAGGGCCTGCCCGGTCCCCGCCCTGGCCTTCACTTCGAGCGAGCGGAGGAGCGAGCCATGAACCAGCGCACGAACATCCGAAGAGGCATGGCCGTCATGAGCAGCGACGGCGTGCAGATGGGGCGAGTCATCGACGTGATGACGGACGCCATCATCATCGAGAAGGGCCAGTTCTTCCTCCGGGACTTCCGGATCCCCATCGACGACATCTCCACGGTGCAAGGAGATGCGCTCATCCTCATGAGGGACCACACCGCGCTGAGGAAGGCGGACTCGGAAGCCGCCGCGGGCGCGGGGAAGGCCACCGTGGGGATCGCGGGCATCGCCGCGCCGCCACCGCAGGGAGGGCTGGGGCTGGGGCCGACGGATCTCACCGAGGCGCGCATGGACAGCGCCAAGTTCCAGGACCACGGCCAGTATGAGCTGCGGCCCACGAGCGAGGCCGCGCCCGCCATCGAGGAGCAGCGGCGTGTCCGGGTATCGACTCCCCCGGGTCCGTCCGTCCCGCTGGCGCACGAGCCGCCGCTGGCGGAGCGCCGCGCCGCGGGCCCAGGGTGGGATCCGCTGAGCGTCGACGAGGAGCAGGAGGAGGCCCCGCGCACGAGCGGTCCGGACCCCAAGGCCCCCACGCGCTACTAGCCCAGGATGTACCTCATCCCGCTCTGAGCCGCCCTCCCGCCTCGAGGCGCCAGCCGCGCTAGGATGGCCGCATGCCCAGATCTGCTCCTCGTTCTTTCTCCCATCGCATGCCACTGCTGGGGGCACTCATGAGCGGGCTGATCCTGCTCGGGACGCCGGCCACCGCCAGGGCCTCCTCGAAGAAGAAGCCCACGGCTACCAGGACGAAGGCAGCGGCGCCGCAGAAGTCCAGCCCCGCTCAGTCCCTGTATGAGGATGCGGCCAAGCTGCTCCGGGCAAAGCAGTTCAGTGAAGCCGCGGCCATGGCCCAGCGCTGCATCGACGCGGATCCCCAGCTCGCGGATTGCCACATGCTCCGCGGATCCGCGCTCGCGGGCGAGACCCAATGGGAAGAGGCCGCCGGTGAGTACCGCACCTTCCTGCGCATGGCGCCCGATCACCGGCTGGCCCCCAAGGTGAGGCAGACGCTGGAGAGCTACGAGCAGACCCAGGCCCCGCCCGAGTCCCCGTAAGGAACGGGCTCCGGCGAGCAGGCGGGCGCTTGCCGCTGCCCCCGCTCGGCGAAGGAGGAGGCTCATCACAATCTGCCAGGAGGAATCTCCTCCTTATTTTGAAGGCAGAGCCCGAGAGCCACCATGCGCCGAGCCCCTCTCCTTAGCCCCTCCGACATCCCCGACAGGCCCGTCCTCCCGACGGCTGAGCCGCGAGTCCATCCCTCCTGGATGCCTCGGCGGGTGCAGCTGGTGCTGTTGAACTCGCTCTCGCTGTCGCGCCTGGTGCTCGCGGCGTTGTTTTTGATCACCTCCAACACCCTGCTGCGTGCCGGGCTGATCGTGCTCGCGGGCGTGACGGACGTGCTCGATGGCTGGATCGCCCGCCACGCGCGGCTCACCACGCGCCTGGGCGCGCTCATTGATCCGATAGGAGACCGCGGCTTCGCGATGACGGCCCTCCTCGCGCTGCTGCTCGATGGGCTGCTCACGCCCGTGCAGGTCTGCCTGCTGGTGCTGCGGGACGTGGGCACCGCGGTGGGCTTCCTCGTCGCGCGCATTTCTCCATCCATGCGCCCGGTGGAGCTCAAGGCGCGGATGCTCGGCAAGGCCACCACGGCGTTGCAGACACTGACACTGCTCGCGGCGCTGCTCCTGCCTGTCATCGTGCGGCCGCTCGTCGCCACCGTGGCGGTCCTCTCCGTCGCGGCCGTGGTGGACTACTCGCGCGCCGTGTTGCGGGCGCGAGTCCGTCCGTAGGCCCACGGGCGCAGCCCGCTTCCCAGACGAAGGGCCGCTGGCGCCGCCCTCACTTCGTGGGGAGGGTGGTGACCTCCGTGGCCTGGCTGTGCCCGGAGAGCATGTCCACCACGGCCCGTACGCGGGTGCCCTCCTTGAGCTCCTGCGCGGAGATGCGCTGGCCCTTGCGGAGCACGCGCGTCTTGTCCCCCAGCTCCACCGTGAAGGGCTTGCCCGCCTCGTCCACCAACACGAGCCGTCCCGCCGACACCGAGCGCACCCTGCCCGTGTAGATGGCATTCACCACGGCCTCGCCTTGTGCAGCCGTGCTCCGCGCGCCTGTCTCCTGAGCCGTCCCCGCGCGCAGCGGCGTGCCTGAAGAAGTCCCTCCCGCCACCGCCGCGCCCTGCGGCGCCGTCCCGTTGGAGGCCGTGCTCGGATTGGCAGCCGCTCCCGATGACGAGCCGCTCGGGGCCACACCCGCCTGCCCGGAGCCCCCCACGCCCGTGTTCGCGCTCACGTTGTCGAGCTGCGCCCGGAGCTGCGCCAGCTCCTGCCGCATCTGCGTCACTTCTTGCTGGAGTTGCTGGACGGACTGCGACAGCCCCGTCGTGCCAGTCCCTGCCGCTCCCACGGTCTGCCCGGCTCCGCTCGCCAGCGAACCCGGCCCCGCCGTCGCGCCGGGGCCCGCTGTGTCCGAGGTCCCAACCGTCCCATTTCCGCCCGTGCCGCTCGTCGGGCCAGTACCCGACGACGTCTCGGAGCCGCCCACGCCGCTGGTGCCAAAGCTGACCCTCAAGCCTCCCTCGCTCGTCCCCTGAGTCGACATGCCCTGGAGCCGCGAGTCCGCGGCATCCGCGTCCACCGCATTCCCGGGGTTCGTCGTGTCGCTCTGCGCCAGCAGCACTCCCGAGCCACACAGGAGCACCAACCCCACGAGCCCCACCACCGCCAGCATGACGTTCCGCATCGGCCGCACCTCCCCCACCCCGCACAAGGTTGTCGGTTGAACGCCGCGGGGCAACGGTGCGCGGGACGAGGCACGGGATGCGCCACCGCCCGCTCAACCGCTCCCCTTCCGCCCTCGTCCCGTCCGCGCCGATGACCCGCCACCGGCGCGGGCTGAGGGACTCGCTCAGCGAGACGGTGGCTGTGTGTGCTTCAGGACCTGGAGGACGACCACCTGGTCCTCGGCGTCTCCCGGTCGAGTCACCGTCCTCACAGGAGTGCCTGCCTTGAGGGCCTGCAGCGAGACGGCGGCCCCATCCGGTCCCAGCACCCGCATCCGCTCCCCGAGGCCGAACTCATAGACCCGTTGACTCGGGCCCCGCATGACCAGCCGGCCTGGCGTCGCGGATCTCAGCAACGTCCCCACGAAGATGTCCTCGTTGGGCCCGGTGGACGCCGCGGAACAGCGCGGGCTCAGGCCACTGCCTCCCGTGCCCGAGTGAGCCTGGAGCGACTGGCTCCGCTGGGCTCCCAGGATGCCCGGGAACCGAACTCCCCCCTGAGGTATCTCGAGAATGATCCCCGAGTTGTCGCCCGCCTGCCCCGAGCCCACCGCGCCCTGCGGCTGGACGGCCCCATTGGAGGCCCCCTGTCCCCGCGAGGCCCCCTGTGTCTGCTCGGTAGGCTGCCGCTGCGCCCCCTGGGCCAGCGCCCCACCGGGAGCCGCCCCCATCAGGCCCAGCACCACCCAGACTCCTCGTCGCATGTGTCGCTCCTTGTTCTCCCTCCTCCGGGAAGGTGGGCTCGACCCGCTGTAGAACGCCCAGGAGCCACACCTACCCCTCCCCTCATCCCCCGCCCAGCAAGGGTAGGAGCGAGTGGGTTTCCCTCTCGGCGCAGTTGGGGCACGCTGGCGGGGCCGCGAGCAGCCGGAAGAAAGGGAGGGAGCCCTGAAACCACCGGCCGGCTCGTGTCACTGAGGATCCGTGGCTCCCCTGCTCGCCTTGCGAATGTTCGCCGCCGGAGATGAGGCCCCCGAGGCCCGGGAAGGGGAGCGCACCCTGCTGCGCCGCGCCCGCGCTGGGGATCCGGCCGCCTTCCGCCTCCTGTTCGAGCGCCACTCGCCGTCCGTCTGGCGGTTCCTCAAGGACTCGTTCCGGGACGAGGCCGCCGCGGACGAGGCCACCCAGGAGACCTTTGTCCGCGCCCATGGGCGGCTCCACACGCTGAAGGATGAGGACCGGCTGGCCTCGTGGCTGCTGGGCATCGCCCGGCGGGTGTTCCTGGAGGCCCGCCGCTCGCGAGGCGTCCACCTGGACGTGGAGGGTGAGGAGCACGAGGGCCTGGTGGAGGCGGTGCTCCCCACGCCCACGCCGGAGGACCTCTTGCTGGACCGGGAGACAGAGGCGCTGCTGGCGGAGGCGCTCGGGCACGTGCGCGAGGAGCGGCGCTCGGCGCTGATGCTGCGCATCGATCATGGCCTGCCCTACGAGGAGATTGCCCAGGTGATGGGCTGGTCCCTGCCCAAGGTGAAGAACGAGATCCACCGCGCGCGGCTGCAGCTCCGCGAGCGGCTGGCCGCCCACGTCGGAGGTCGCCCATGAGCCTCGCCTGCCGCGAGCACGAGCTGGACGCGCTGCTGGCCGGGGAGCTGTCTCCCGCGGAAGCGGAGCGCGTCCGCACGCACGCCGAGGGATGCGCCGCGTGCACTCACACCCTGGCGTGGCTGAAGCTGGAGCGCGGGTGGATGGCGCAGCGGGCCCGCCGCATACCCGCGCGGCCCGCGCTGAACTTCTCGGCCCTGGAGGCCCGGCTGGCCGCGGCGAAGGGGGCCGCCCCCGCGCCCGGGGCCTCGCCGCGCCGGGCCGCGAGGTCCGCGCCGCGCCAGGGCCACTGGTCTCACCGGGGCATGATGGCGCTGGGAGCTGCCGCGGCCGTGGCCTTCATGGTCTTCGGTGTGGCGCAGGTGCGCCCGGTGAACGCCCTCGAGGAGCCCTGGAGCCAGGAGGTCCTCGCCTCGGGCCTGCTGGAGGCCTGCGTGGACACGAGCGGCGAGGAGATGGCGGCCACCGAGGATCGCTTCAGGGCGTGCCTCATCGCCTCGCCGGCCCTGGCGTCATCGGACTGAGCCGAGCGCTGGAACTCTCCCGGGCCCGAAGGCGGGGTGAGGGCTCACGAGTCCCTCACCCCACCGGAGCCGCGGAGGGCTCAGGGCGCGGGGAAGCGCGTCTGGAGCAGATCCAGCGCGGCCTTGGCCTGCACCAGCCCGTGGCCGTAGGTGCTGTCAGGCCCGGCGGTCCCCAGATCCTTGGCGGAGTCCTCGAGCAGCTGACGCACCTGGGCCGCCGTGAGCGTGGGGCGCGCGCTCCACACCAGCGCGGCCACACCGCTCACGTGCGGGGTGGACATGGAGGTACCCGACAGGCGCGCGTAGTCCACGCCGACGAGCTTCACCTCGGCCTCCTTGCCCTGGAGCGACTTGAGGGTGGCCCCGTCCGCGTTGGAGACGGCGGCCGTGGGCACCCACGTGCCGTCGGTGCCCAGGGTGAAGTTGCCGATGCCGTCTTTCGGATCGTTATTGCCGATGATGACGGCGCGCGCCCCGGCCCGGCGCATGAAGTCCACCTTCTTGGCGAAGGTGAGGCCGGCGCCCAGCTCATCCGTGCCGCCGCGATCCACGTACGCCACGAAGCCACTGCACGTGGCCTCCTTGCCGCACGCGTCGCGCGAGTCGCCGACGCCACAGTTGAGCATCGTGCCCGCGTAGTCGCCCGTCGGGGCGAACGAGACCGCGTTGGAGTTGAACGGCTGCCCGTCCACCGACACCTGGGAGTAGGACTCGGAGCCGATGATCATCGCGGACAGCACGTCCACGCCGGGGGCCACCAGGGACAGCGACGGGCCCACCTGCGAGAAGATGGCGTGCTCGTTCTTGAAGTTCACCGCGCCCACGGCCATCACCCCGTCATACCCCGCGGGGTACGCGATGCCGAGCGCCGCATCCCCGACCGCGTCTCCGGTGGCGCTGTTGCCGCTGGCCGCGACGGGGAGGATCCCCCCCTGGATGGCCTTCTTGAAGGCCTCTTCCTCGGTGGGGCTGGGGTCCGAGGCGCCCAGCGACAGCGAGACGATCTTCGCTCCCTGCGTCTGGCACCAGTCCAGCGCGGAGATGATGTCCGAGGTGCTGCCGTTGCCCTTGGTGTTGAGCACGCGCGCCACGAGCAGCTCCACGCCGGGCGCCACGCCCACCACGCCGTTCGGATCATCCCCGGGGGCCACCGAGCCGGCCGAGCCCAACTGCGCGACGATGGTGGCCGCCGTGTGCGTGCCGTGGCCGCCGCCCCACTTGCCGGTGGTGGCGTCGAAGTCCAGCGGGTCGTCATCGTGGTCGACGAAGTCCTTGCCGCCCGCGTACGCGGCCCTCAGCTCGGGCTGGCGGTTGTCCCAGCCGCTGTCGATGACGCACACCTTGATGCCCGAGCCGTTGGGGGCCTTGTCGTCGAGGATGCCGTCATTGTTGGCGTCCCACACCTGGGGGGCCTGCACCTGCTTCAGCCCCTCGGTGTACTCGCCCACCCCGCCCTGGGTCACCACCGCCTGCCGGGTGAAGGCATGCACCGGCCGGTCCGGCTCGATGGCGAGCACATCGGGATCGTTCGCCAGCGCCTCGCGCTCCTGGCGCGACAGCCGAGCGGCCACGGCGCCCAGCCGGGACCAGCGCGCCTTCACCACGCCGCCCGAGCGCGTCACCGCATCCGAGGCGCCCTGAGCGGCGGAGGCGGCCGACACGGTCCGGCGGTAGCGGACGAGCACGGGCTCACGGCCATCCAGCGCGGCGGCCTGGGGCTCCTCGGAGTCCAGCGCCATGCCCTGGGAGGACATGCCCGCGGAGGGCAGTGCCTGTGCCACGTCCATGCAGTCCGCGCTCGCGGGCTGCTTATCATCGCCCTTGCAGGCCGACACCAGCCCCACAAGCCCTAGCAAGACCCAACGCTTCATAGTCGCTCTCTTTCGCTCCTGGCGGAGTGGTACGACTGCCGGCTCCGTACCAGCCGGAATGAACGGGCCGACCGGCAACCGCGTTCCCGAGCGATGTTAATCACGGTGTCTGGATGGCCGCCCATGAAGGGAGCATGCTCGCACAGCGGCGCACACCAATTCACAACGAAGGCGTGCGCCGACGAACGAAGGCCAACGGAAGCTGTCAACCATCGGCCGGGTCGACGTTGAAGATGCGGCCCGCGTCTTGGGAGTAAGCCTCGAGCTGGCGCTGGGTCTCGGCGGCGTCCCAGCCCAGCCGAGGGGCCATCACCTCGGCAGCGGCGCGAGCGGCCTCGGCGCCCTGGTCGCGCGTCTCGAAGGCGACCTTGAGTCGGCGGATGAGCAGATCAGCCAGGGTGTGGACGAACTCGTGGGTGACGCCGTAGGCGGCCTCGGCGCGCAGATAGGGCAGGCCCTCGACGAGCGGCCGAGAGAGCGAGTCCTCCGCTCGGGTGAAGGCCCACACCTGACGCCAGCGGCTGCCATAGGCGCGCACCAGGTGGAGCGCCACCTCGGCATGGCCCACCTCGGGGAGCGCGGCCTGCAGCCCCGCGTCGAAGGAGGGCAGGTCGCCGCCGGGCAGCGGCAGCGTCTCGGTGACCGTCTTGCGGCGGGGCACGCCGAGCTGGTGCTCCACGGCATTCACCACGTCCCGCGCCATGACGCGGTAGGTGGTGAGCTTGCCGCCGCTGATGGCGATGACGCCGCTGGGGCTGAGATCGATCGCATGCTCTCGGCTGGCGCTGCCGGCATCTCCGCCGCCGCTGTAGCCCCGGGACACCAGGGGGCGGATGCCGGCCCACGCGCTGACGACATCGGCGCGCGCGAGCTTCGCCTGGGGGAAGAAGGCGTTGGCGGAGGCGAGCAGGTACTCCACATCCTTCTCGCTGGCGCGGACCTCGGCGGGGTGGGCGCGGGTGGAGGTCTCCGTGGTGCCGATGATGGTGTGCTTGCCGGCGGGGAGGATGAACATGACGCGCCCGTCCAGGGGGGACAGGAGCGTGAGGGCCTCGCGGTTGCCCACGCGCTCGCGCGGGACGGAGATGTGGACGCCCTTGCTGCCGCGCACGGCGTGGGTCTCGCCCGTGGCGTCGAGCTTGCGGATCTCATCGCTCCACGGGCCGGTGGCGTTGACGAGCACCCGGGCGCGGACGGTCAACTCCTGGCCGGAGAGGTGATCCACCATGACGGCGCCGCGCGCCTTGCCCTCCTCGATGACGAGCCTGCGCACGGAGGCGTGGTTGAGGATGACGGCGCCGGCCTCGGAGGCGCCGAGGGCGTTGGCGAAGGTGAGGCGCGCATCGTCGGTGGCGGCGTCGTAGTAGCGGGCGCCACCCGTGAGTCCGTCCGGGAGCAGCCCGGGCTCGGCCTCGATCGTCTGGCGAGCGTTGAGGCCCCGGTGGCCCTTCACGTTCCGGAAGAGGGCCAGGGCGTCATAGAGCATGAGGCCAGCGTTGAGCTTCCACCGAGGGATGCGCGCGCCCTTGTACACGGGCCAGGTGAAGGCCAGGGGCCGGACGAGGTGGGGGGCGAGGCGCAGCAGGCGCATGCGCTCGATGCTGGACTCGAAGACGAGGCCCAGGTGGCCATGCTCCAGGTAGCGCACGCCGCCATGAATGAGGCGGGACGAGCGGCTGGAGGTGCCACTGGCGAAGTCCTCGCGCTCGACGAGCGCCACGCGAAGTCCACGCAGGGCGGCATCGCGAGCGGCCCCCGTCCCCGTGACGCCGCCGCCGATGATCAGGACATCGAAGGCCTCGGAGCCCAGAACGCGCAGCCGCTCGGCGCGAGGGGGCGGCGGTGGAGGAGTCTCCTGCTCGGTGGGGGTGCGAATGAGGGCAGCGGATTCTTGACGCACGGGGGGAGTGTACCGGCCAGCGCCGCGAGACGGCAGGGAATGTGCACGCACCGCGTCAGAAGGGGGACACCCCACCGGCCCCAGCGAGCATGAATCCGTCCATCCGTCAGCACCGCGAAGACAGCGGGCAGCAGTCGGAGCGGGCGTGAGCGCCTTGCAAGGCAGGCGAAAGGTGGCCAGGCCGGACCTGGGATTGATCCACCCGGGGAGCTAGCCCTTCTTGTCTTGCTGCTGAGACGGGTGGGCGGGGTGCTCCGGGTTCATCTGGTTGGAGCGGTTGTCGTCCGCGGCCTTCTTCTCGTGGCTGGTTGGGTTCTTCGCATTCGAGCGCTGATCATTAGGACGGGGGGTCTTGCCGCTGTCTTGGGCCATGGCGTTCTTTCTCCTTATGGGGCCAGAACTTGGCCCCGGGACGGGTGAAGGAGGAGCCCTCGCGAGGCGAGGCAGGAGCCTGGAAGGTCAAGGAGGTGTCAGCCAGTCATCGGCGGCTTTGTGCAGCGGGGAGAATGGATCGGGCGGAGGCTCGAGCGACCCGGTGCCAACCTGCCCGCCAGTGCATAGCTGAACACGAGGGAGGTGGAGCAGGTGCGAACGGTAACCTACGAGCGCAACGGGCGGACGAACACAGGCGCGCAGGCGGTGCGAGTCGAAGGACTGCGCTTCCTCCGAGTACTGGAGCAGGGCGAGGAGATCAGCGAGCGGGAGCTGACCCCCGAGGAGGTCGACCGGCTGACGCCGCTGATGGAAGCGGCGGCCAGGCAGCCAGCCCCGGCGGTGATGCGAGCAGCGGAGGGAGGCCCGAACGGGATGTCGGTGAGCCTGGCCTTCGAGGACGAGGAAGCGCCGCGAGTCTGCCTGAAGGCCAAACGGCTCCCCGCCAAGGGAGCAGGCGCACCGTACGACGAGCTCCTGGAGGAGCTGGATGCGCTGCTGACCGCGGAGCTTCATGCCCGGGCGCCACGGCACGCACACGCGGTGCTGCCGCACATGCTGCGCGTCGAGGAGTAGGCCTCGCCCGCTCTTCTCGACGAGCCCAGGCCCGAGCAAGGCCCTGTTGCTGGGCAAGCCCGAGCGTGACAGAGAGAAGGGATGACGCGGGTTCGGTTCGGAGTCTATCGAACGGTAGGCGAGGCACGGTTGCTGGCGGGAGTGCTGGAGGCGTCGGGGCTCTCGGTGGAGGTGCGCGGAGAGTCGCTGGCCCCCCTGAGCGGAGAGATTCCGAGCACGGAGACGTGGCTCGAGCTGTGGCTGTGGCCTCACGAGGTGGAGGCGGCACGGCAGCTCATCGCGGAGCTGGAGGAGAACCGGGAAGCCGCGGAGCAGGAAGTGCAGTGTCCGCGCTGCCGTGAGGAGAACCCGGGGAACTTCGAGCTGTGCTGGAGCTGCGGCCTGGATCTGCCCTCGACGCTGCGGCCTCGGTTGCGGGCGGTTTGAGCCCCACGGCCGGGCGCTGGAGCCCAGGAGCCATGAGAGTGACAGGAGTGCTAGCGAGCAGGCCCGGAGGCGGATAGGGATTCATGAAGGAGCCGTCGCCAGGAGACGGCAGGCGGAAGCCCGGCCCCGTGGGGCGGCGGCCCGAGCATCAGCGAGGCAGCGGCGTGGAGGAACGAGTGCAGGAGACAGCAGCCACTGGCTCCCAGCCACAACCGCGAGGGCGGCGGATGAGCGGCGCGGTGCGGAGCGCGCTCGCGGTGTGCGGTGTCGCGTTCCTGGTGCACCTGATCCCGCTCTTCCTCCCGAGGAACATGCCCGAGCAGGAGCTGGCGATCGCGAGGGTGACTCGGGAGGTAGAGAACCGGTTGCCCGTGCTGAAGCCGTTGAAGAACAACCCCAAGGCGACGGGAGCGGATCTGCGCGAGGCCGCGGAGCTCCTGCTGGACGGAGCGCCGGCGGAGGCTCGGGAGCTGATCGAGGAAGCGGACCGCCGGGAGCCGGGGGCCGTGGAGACGCAGCTGCTGCGAGCGCGGATCTGCCGCGTGGAGCGCGCGGAGCGCTGTGTGCAGGAGTCCTTCGAGCGAGCCGCACGGCTGGCGCCAACAGACGCGCGGCCGGATCTGCTCTGGGCGGACATGCGCGAGCAGGACGGAGACCTGGCGGCTGCGGCGGAGGCGTTGGATCGAGCCCGGAAGAAGTCCCCGGAGGAGCTGGCGTTGCAGCTCCGGTACTCCCGGCTCTTGAGCGCGGCGGGCCGGCCTGACGAGGCGGAAGCCACCCTCCGAGCGCTGGGGCCGAAGCTGCCAAAAGAGCAGCTGTTCCTGGAGCTGGGGCTGCTCCGGACACGGGCGGGCCGGACCCAGGAGGCGCGCGGCTTCTTCGCCCAGGCGGTGGCGGAGAGCCCCCGGTCGGCGGCAGCGCACTACCAGCTCGGGGTGACGCAGTTCCAGCTGGGAGACCTCGACGCGGCCGAGGAGGAGCTGCGCGAGGCGGATCGGCTGGACGTCTCGGATCCCCGGCCGCTGGCGGCGCTGTGCGCGATGCAGCTGAAGGCGGGCCGGCTCGACGCGGCGCGAGTGACGAAGATGGACCTGGAGCGCCGCTTCCAGGATCAAACGGAGCTCATCCGGGGTGCCTGCCGCTCGGACCGCTGACGCTCCTTCTCAGGGCTCGATGCCTCGGATGCGGCGAAGCAGGTGAGCGGAGCGTTTGACCTCGAGGTCGACCGAGCCATCGGCGATCTCCGTCCGAACGACGGCCTGAAGAAAGGGAACGGCCTCTTCTTGACGCCCCTGCTCGACAAGCATCTCCCCGAGCGCCATCCGAGCCTGGGTCAGCAGGACCAGGTCCTCCGCGGCGACGGCGGCATCAATGGCGTCACTGAGGGCGGCCTCGGCGAGCTCTTCCTGGCCTCGAGCGAGCAGCTCCCGGGCCCGCTGGATGTGTTCGAGGGTCTTCAGATGAGGTATCCCTGACGCATGGACGAGTCGCGCCTCATCGAGCTGGAGCTGCGGTACATGCAACAGGCGGAGCTGCTGCAGCAGCTCAGCGACGTACTCTACGCCCAGCAGCAGGAGCTGGCCGCGCTGAGAACCGAAGTGGAGCTCCTGAAGCGCAAGCTGGAAGGAGAGCCGGGGCTGGTGGACGCCAAGCAGCAGGAGCGTCCACCGCACTACTAGGGCGAGCGCCTCGAGCCCCACCCTGCCCACCGGGCGCTCAGAACCTGTACCCGAACCTCAGACCGACCGTGGGATTGGGAGACAGGTACCCCACCTCGACGCCAAAGCTGATCGCGCCGCTCTGGAGGCCAAAGCCAAAGGCCGCATGAGCGCGGAAGGTGTCCCCCGCGAAGAGGATCCACGGCCCGGCGAGCCCCTCGATATAGAACTGCCGGGCGAGGTTGGCGTGCAACACGAGATCGATGGGGATGCCCAGGGTGTTGGGCGAGGCCACCAGCATCGCGCCGAACCGGCCGCCAATGGTGAGCGGGCCCGCCAGGTGGGTGTCGACGCCGAGCGTAACCTGGAAGGTGCCGGTCTTTTCGAACCAGTAGTCCGCCCCAAGCCCGAGACGGATGTTGGTGGCGGCCTCGGAAGAGCTCGGGGCCAACAGCAGCCCCACAGCAAGGACACCGCCGAGGAAGCAGAGACTCAGTCGTTTCACGCGATGGCTCCTGGGAAAGCGAGGGAGCCGCCACTCAAGCAGGCCCACGAGCCAGCCGCCAGAAACAGGATCGCGCCTGATGAGACGCAAACACTGCAACGGCAGGAAAAAAAAACGCCCCTGGGGCCCAGTGAAGGGCGCCAGGGGCGCGAGGTAAAAAAATCCGGCAGCGACCTACTCTCCCACGCGGTTTCCCGCGGAGTACCATCGGCTCTGGAGGGCTTAACTTCCGTGTTCGGGATGGGAACGGGTGTGACCCCTCCGATATAGCCACCGGAAAATGAGTGACAAGCAAGCACACGAAGGCAGAAAGGATTGCTGCTGAGAAGAGAAGCTGTATGCCGTGATTCTCTCGGGCCGGC
>NZ_JBJMQP010000051.1:0-54042 GCF_045802625.1 Hyalangium sp.
TGGGCCTTGTTCTTCAGCAGGCGGGTGTCGCCGTCTGCTTTGCGGGAAGGTAGGGCCAGGCGCACCCACGAAGGAGCTCTGCTCATGCCTCCAGCATGCAGGAACGCTCAGCTACTTGGGAGCCTCAGCGCGCAGCCGCTCCAGGAAGAAGGCCACCACCACCAGCGAGTGGGTGATCTTCCCCTCGAGGATGAGCCGAGGCACCTCCGCGCGAGGGAACAGCTCCACGGTGATGTCCTCGCCGTGGTCCTGCCGGCCCTCGTGGTGCTTCACGCAGTCCAGCGCCAGGAACGAGTGGCACCGGTTGGCTTGCAGCGCCGGGTTGGGGTGCACCGAGCCCAGCGGCACCACCCGGCCCGCCACGTAGCCCGTCTCCTCCTCCAGCTCCCGCGCCGCCGCCACCGCCGGATCCTCTCCCGGCTCCACCAGCCCACCGGGGATCTCCAGAGTGACCCCCTGCATGCCGAAGCGGTACTGGCGGATCAACACCAGCTGGTCCTCCGCCGTCACCGCGATGATGTTGCACCACTCGGGCGTGTCGATGAACACGCGCGGGTGCTCCTCGGTGGTGCGCGGATCCGCATAGATGTCCTCGCGGACCTTCAGGATCGTGTAGTCATGCTCGAGCCCCCGGCGCAGCCGCTGCCAGGGACGGGGGGACTGCTGGGACACAAGGCCTCCAGGGTCAGTTCAGGTGGGCCAGCCGATCGCGCAGCTCCTTGGACATCAGCTCCAGGCGCTCGCGATCCGGCGCCTCCGGGGACAGCTCCAGACACCGCTCCACGTCCTTCAACGCCGCGCGGAACGCGCCCACCTTCGTCTGCAGCACCGCGCGCGTGCGCAGCTCTCCCGGGTGGTCCGGCGCCAGCAACAACAGCAAGTCCACCACCGTCAGCGCCCGCTCCGCGTCCTCGCGCTCCAGGTACACGCGCTTCAGGTTGGACAACATCCGGTAGGTGATCAGCTCCACCGGCGCCGGCGTCAGCTTGGCCGGATCGAAGCGCAGCTGCGGCGCCACGCGCTTGAGCAGCTCCTCGCAGCCCGTCTCCGTGAGGATGTCCCCGTTGTGGAACGGATCCACCACCAGCTTGTGGCTCCCCGCGTTGCACGCCACCAGGAAGTGCCCCGGGAAGGCCACGCCGTACAGCGGAATCCCCGCGCGCCGAGCCACCTCCAGGTACACCACCGAGAGCGTGATGGGCAGCCCCACCTTGTGCTCCAGCACGTAGTCCAGGAAGCTGTTCTCCGGCGAGTAGTACTCCTTCTCGTTGCCGCGGAAGCCTTCAATGTCCGCCAGCACGTGGCGCAGCGCGCGCAGCCTCGCCAGCGAAGGGCCTTCCTCCAGGTGGCGCTCCACCTCCACCTGCACCCGGGCCGCCAGCGCATCCAACGTGTGCAGGCAGGCCGGCGCGTCCAGGGCGGGGTTGGCCAAGGTGGCGATGGCCAGCGCCGCCAGATCCAATCGAGGCGGATCCGCGGCGAGCGCCGACACGAGCCGCTCCCGAGCAAGCGGGGAGCCGAATCCGGAAGGGAAGTTCACCCTGCAAGGACTAACCCACCCTGGGCCGAACGGCAAAGGCAGGCGATCGGTCGTCAGGATGCTGGCGGGGGCCGGTGCGGAAGACGGCTCTTGATTTCCGCTCTCAGTGCGATCTGCGCCGAGATGAGCCCCGCGAGGATCCCATCCTCGTACTCGAAGGTGGGGTGTTCCTTGAGTTCCGGGAAGTCATGCGCGTTGCGGAGATCCTCCGGCCCGATGTTGGGCACGGCCTCGCGGGCCAGGCGCAGCACCTTCGCCTGCTGCTGGGCAATCATCCGCTCGAAGAGCGAGTGGGAGAGCTCCAACAGCTCCTGGGCGTTCTCTTCCGTCATGGGGCCTGCCTCGGTGCGCGGGCTCACTGCTGGGCGATGTCCCACTTCATCCGCTGGTAGCTCTGGCGGAAGGAGAGGACGTCTCCTTCGATAGCGCCCTGCTGCCCCTCGCGCCCGTCCAGGAAGGCCACGAAGTCCAGCTGGCGATCCGGCTGGTCGTACTCATGGTCGAACAGCTTGACGATCTCGTTGGCGGGCAGCGTGCGCCGGCCGGCCACGTCCACCAGCTCAATCCGGATGCCCTTCAGGTCCTTCGAGGGCGCATAGGACTTGTAGACGAGCTCGGTGCACACCAGCGTCGAGTCCGAGAAGAAGTCGAAGTCGAAGTCATACGGGCGGCCCTGGTACTTGAACGCCCGGGCGATGGCCTGGGCCTTGTCCTTCTTGGACAGCCGCGGCCGCATGACGCCCACGTAATCCAGGTGCAGGGCGTGCTCGGGGCCGGTGAAGGAGACGCCCTCGCTGATGGACTCGATGACGCGGATGGCGTCTCCGTGCTCGTCCTTGCCCGTGTACTGGGCCCACTTCTCGGGGAAGGCGTGCGAGAGGTGCTCGGCGAGCGTCTTCGGCTGGCCGGGCAGGGTGGCCAGCCACGCCTTCACCTCCGCGTCTCCATCGAAGGAGGCCGCGAGCATGTCCGGCGTGCCCACGTACAGCTCGGCGTGCGGCCAGAAGCCCGGCAGGCCGATGTTGGAGAGGAACCAGTTGGAGCGCGCCACGACGACGTCCCCGGGCTCCATCTTCGCCAGCACCTTCTCCACCTGCTCGCGGGTAATGAGCGGCTTGCCGATGCGCCGCACGCGGGTGTCTCCCATCCACTCGGCCACGGCCTTCTGCACGGGGAAGATGGCACGCGCGGTGCTGTCCACGACGATGTCCTTGGCCGCGGTGGTGAAGAAGGACGGGCCGCGCTTGAGCAGCTTGCCGCGGGCCACCTGGGAGTTCTCCTTCATCTCCTGGAGCACCCAGGGCGTCAGCTTGAAGTCCAGCGCTCCCGACTTCGCCAGCACCGGGCGGATCTGCTCCCGGTAGGTGTCTCCGGTGAAGAGCTGGGTGGCGGTGGCCACGTGGATGGTCTTCTCCTTGAAGCGGGAGAAGGCGCGGGCGGGGATGCCGTAGTCCGAGGAGGGCTCATCCAGCAGCACCTCGAGCTGCTTCTTCCCGTTGGTCAGCTCCGCGTAGGTGAGCCCATGCGCGAGGATGGTGGTGAGCGCCCCATGCGTGAGCAGGAAGCCCCACGCGTGCTTCTTCGGCTGGGTGAGGGCGGGCACCTTCACGAAGTCCCAGTAGCGCTGGCGGATGACCTCGGTGGAGGCGAAGTAGTCGAAGAAGGCCGCCCACGTGCTGAGCAGCGTCTGCTTCTGCTCGGGCGAGTAGGGGAGCTCCTGCTTCTGGTTGTAGAGCGCCAGGTTCTTGCGGATCTGCTCCTGCAGCCCGCGCAGGCCGGTGGCGTAGCGCTGGAGGGACTCCAGGTCCCGCTGGGCCTGGGCCGTGAAGGCCTCGTCATCCCAGTCATAGATGTTGGCGGCATCCGCCTCGGGTGCTGGGCGGGGGGCCTCGGCCTGGCTGGGCGCGGCCACGGGCGCGGCCACGGGGGCCGGCGCGGGAGCGGGGGCTTGGGAGGGAGGCGGGCTGGCGAGCGTGAGCTGAGCCAGGAGCAGGGAGGTGGCGAGCATCGGGTCTCTCCAGGGGAAGCGGAGGCAGGTGGGCAATCTACCTCGGAGTGGGGCTGGGACGGTTGTCTGCCTGGCCTGTGGGCGGTGCGGGCCGCGCCGCCCCGGGTGGTCTGAGGCCCGGGTCATCCCCAGCTTCAAGAAAAGCGCCCGGATCGGAGCTCTGGGCAGAAAGGCAGAGAAGACGATGGCTTACGGACAGGCGGAGAACCCGGCACTGTCGATCCCCACGCACCTGGAGGCCGTGGAGTACCCGGTGTGGCGTGAGCAGCTCGTGAGGGCGGCCGAGGACAACGGTGCGGACGTCGACATCATCAATGTCCTCAAGTTCCTGCCGCGCACACGCTACGAGTCCAAGGAGGAGGTCATGCGCGATCTGGCCGAGGCGGCGCGGCGGTTCGCCAGCGGTGGGTTCCCGGACGACGACGGGGCGGTGCGGGATCGGCGCAACATCGGCCGCGACATGGTGGAGAACGCACCTCCGGGGCATACCCGTCACCCGTGAGGGGTGAGGGCGGAAGAGGCTCGCGGGCGCTGGCGCTTTCTGCCAGCGTTCGCGGCCGTATGCGCCTGCGACGACTGCCCTGGCTCTGCTGTGCCGTGGTGATGGCTGCCTGCTCGAAGCCCGCCTCTTCGTTGGTTCCCGCGGCGGGGCCGCCGCCTCCGGTGCGGCTGGACTTCCATCCTCCGGTGGATCGGGCGATGACGGAGCGGGTGTCGAGCACGCGGACGGTGGAGCGCGGCGGCGCGAAGCAGTCCGACGAGGTGCGGATGACCACCGTGACACGCTTCACGCCGGCCGAGAACGGCTGGCAGCTCACGCAGGCGGTGACGCAGGCGCGGATGATGCGCGGCGGCGCTCCGGTGGAGACGGTGGCCGGCGAGGTGCTCTCCCGCGCTCCGCTGCGCGTGCGGCTGGCGGCGGATGGAGCCTTCGTGAAGGTGCTCAACCCGGACGAGGGGCTGAAGGCCCTGCGCCAGCTGGTGCCCGCGGGGCAGCAGGCCGGGGCGCTGGAGTCCTTCTTCGCGCCGGAGTCCGTGGAGGCTCGGACGCGCCGGGAGTGGGAGGCGAAGTACGGCGGGCTGTTCCAGCGAAACCTGTCGGTGGGCCAGCACACCTGGGCGGTGGAGGGGTTTCCCACGGGGGAGGGCGAGGTGCTGTACGTGCTGGAGCGCACGGTGACGGGGACGGAGCTGACGGACCAGGGCAACGCGCTGGTGCTGGGCCTGAAGTGCCTGGACGCGGTGCCCGAGGATGCGCCCGCGGAGCTGCGCGAGGTGCTGGAGGATGCGGGGGGCGGGGCGCTGACGCCGGGGGTGACGTGCGAGGGGGAGCAGGTGGTGGCGCGGGGCTACTTTGTGCCCATGCGGCGCAATCTCACCGTGCACGCGAAGGTGGGGGACGCTACATGGACGCTCGCGACACAGACGAAGCTGGAGATGCTGGAGGAGACGCGACGATGAACTTCCAGGACAACCTCATCGAGAACGAGCGGGGCGTCGAGCGGCTGGTGAAGGGCTCGAAGCGGGTGGCGGTGCTGGGTATCAAGACGGAGCAGCAGCCGGGGCAGCCGGCCTTCTACGTGGCGGAGTACCTGTCGCGGGCGGGGGTGGAGGTGGTGCCGGTGCCCGTCTACTACCCGGACGTGACGCACATCCTGGGCAAGCCGGTGTACCGGCGGCTGGTGGATATCCCGGGGGAGGTTGATCTGGTGGACGTGTTCCGGCGGCCCCAGGACATCGACCAGCACCTGGAGGACATCATCGCCAAGAAGCCGAAGGCGGTGTGGTTCCAGTCGGGCATCCGCAACGACGCGGCGGCCGAGAAGCTGGCGAAGGCGGGCATCCAGGTGGTGCAGGACCGGTGCCTGATGGTGGAGCACCGGCGCTACTCCATCCTGGGGTGAGCGCCCGGGCTCAACGTGCGCCCAGAAGCGATAGACTTCGACCGATGGCCACGAAGGACGAACTGCTCTCGGATGTGCTGAAGCTCCCCCCTGAGGAGCGCGCGGAGTTCGCGCACAAGCTGCTTCTCAGCCTCGATGAAGAGGAGGAGACGGTGCCGTGGTCCAAGGTCGAGGCGCGCCTCAGCGCTCGGTTGAGGCGGCGTTGAACGTCCGGGCGTGCGCACCGAAGCACTGGGCGTACGCCGCTTCCTCATGAGCCGATTTCCCTTCGCACTGCCCTACCTCGTGCTCGAGGAGCGGGTGGTGATCCTGGCGGTGGCGCATGTGCGTCGCCGCCCGGGATATTGGCTCCGGCGTGTCCCAGTACCTTGAGCCAACGCGCTGAACCCTGGCGCCGCGCTACCAGAACTTCGCCTTCTTGATCACCTTCTTGGTGGTCTTCTCGGCGGTCTTGCCCACGTCCTTGGCGGTGTTCGTGACAGCGCTGGTCGCCTGGTTCGCGCCCTTGCTCATGCTGTTGGCGAGATCCTTCGCCTCCTTCTCGCTCTTGCCGTAGACGCTCGTGAAGACCTTGGAGGTGTCGTTGACGCCGTCCATCACGCCATTGCTCACGGCGTTGGCCCACTTGGTCGCGTCCTTGAACACCTCGCGCAGCGCCTCCTCGACCTTCTTGGACACGATGTCCGGCAGCTTCGTGAACGTGTCGGCCTGGGCCTGGAGCCGGAACCGGGCGATGTTCACGTGCTGGCCCGCGAACTCGAAGCTGGACTCCATCTCGATGGAGGGCCCGCTCGCCTTGTTCGTGCCGCTCGCCCACTTCGCGTGGCCCGCGTTGTCGTAGATGACGAGGTTGCCGTCTTTCTGCAGCGTGAGCCTCGCGATGCTCTGCCCGTTGGTGTTGCTGGCCCAGATCGGCTTGTTCGCGCTGGTGTAGATCACCAGGTTCCCGTCGCCCTGGAAGGCCAGCCGGGTGCCGCCCCGGCCGTTGGTGTTGGATGCCCACGCCACCTGCTGACTCGTGCCGGTGATGTCGTAGAGCACCAGGTTTCCATCAGGCTGGAACACGAGCGAGAGGATCTCGTTGGACAGCACCGTCGTATTGACGGAGTAGGACGGGCCCGGGGTGAGGGTGACGTCCCGAGCCTCGTTGTTGATGTCGACATCCACCGCGACCTCGAGCTCGGTGTTGATCTTCGCCTTGCCCAGCGCGCCGAGATCAATCGTGCCGACGCCCACCTTGACCGTCCCGTTGGCGCCAATGCCGCTCTTGCCGAAGCGCGCGTCCAGATCGAACTTCACGCCCGGCACGAGGTTCCCCACGAGCTCGAAGTCGATCCCCTGCGTCGACACCGTGGCGTAGAGGCCCTGCTTGACGCCGAGAATCGTCATGGCGCCGTTGATGTAGAAGTGCGGCTGCCGGAACTGCGCCACCGGGTTGTCCGGCTGGGCGAACGTCGAGATGGAGATCTTCGGCCCACCGCCGCCCTGCAGCGCCGAGATCGAGAACAGCTTCTCGTCGACGATGGAGATCTTGTCCATCTGCGCGTCGACGGAGAACCCCTTGCTCTGAGCAATGTCGACGGTGGCCGAGGCATCGAAGCCCGCGAACGAGATGGCGGCATTCAGGTAGTAGGCCTGCGGGTAGGAGATCGTGCCAATGAACGTCTTCTGCGGCGCGAAGTAGAACTGCGGCGCGATCGAGCCCTTGATCTTGTCGCCGCTCTTCTTGAGCTCGTAGTGCCGCATGGTGGTGAGATCGGTCAGGTGCCACACCGCGCCCTTCTTGTTCACCACCAGGAGCAGCTGTGACGCCGAGGATGGGATGGTGAGCTTCGCCCCCGCGAACGCGGTGGAGACCTTGGCGAAGTCCAGGCCATCGAGCGCGCTGGTGACATCATCCGCCCCCGAGCCCGAGAGCGTGAAGTCGTGTGTGCCCTTGATGGCGATCCCCTTGAGCACGTCGTCGATGGGCGTCTTGAGGTTGCCGCCCACCAGCGTGTCCATCACATCCTTGGCGTTCAGGCTGCTGATGGAGCCCGCCACCAGGCTGCGCGAGGGATCGGCCGAGTCGAAGAACACCGCCAGCGAAGACTCGAAGTTCTTGACGTCGATCGTCGCGGCGATGCCCAGGCTGGGGATGCCACCCCAGTCCACGCCGATCTCCAGCGCCAGGTTGCTCAGCTTGAAGGGCCCGCAGTTGACGCTCGTCGAGCCCTTCATGGTCCCCGCCAGGAAGGCCCCGCCCGGGACGATCGCCATCGTGATGTCGAAGGTCTGCGGCTGCCCCTGGATCTTCAACGTCATGGTGCCCGCCAGGAACCAGCTCAGCTGCGGAGCCGAGCCGAGCGCGCCTATCGCCACCACGCCACACGTGCCGGACATCGGCTGGCCCATGAGCTTGGAGTCGTACCGGAAGAACAGCCGGCTCTCCGTCTCGGAGAGCTGCAGCGTCACGCCCAGCGTCGAGG
This sequence comes from Hyalangium sp., assembly GCF_045802625.1. Lineage (NCBI taxonomy): Bacteria > Pseudomonadati > Myxococcota > Myxococcia > Myxococcales > Archangiaceae > Hyalangium > Hyalangium sp. The sequence continues at coordinate 7,921 of NZ_JBJMQP010000051.1, forward strand.
AGGTCCCCAACAGCTTGGACAGCATGTTCTGGACCTTGTCCGAGCTGTCGAGGTTCCACTCCGCGAACAGGTTGAGCCCGGCGACCAGCCCTCCCTTGCCCGGAAGCGTGACCTTCCCCGAGCCCAGCCGCGGGTTCTGGAACTGCGCCGTGTCAGGGAACTGGAACTGGGCGTTGTCGTAGGTGGAGACGACCAGCATGAGCTTCTGCAGGTGCAGCATGCGCTCGAAGGCGGCCAGCCCCGACAGGCCGGGCAGCGCGGACGGCTTGCTCGCGCCGAGATCCACGCCCGCGGCGAACCCCCACGAGCCCGCGCTGAGCTCACGCGCCTCGAAGGCGAAGAGGCCCATCCCCTCAACCTGGGTGGCGAGCTGGAACACCAGCGAGCCCTGGGGCCCGCTGCTCCCGGTGAGCAGGATGCTCGAGTCGAGCAAGGTGATGTCGAACCCCTCCGGCAGCCAGAGCTTCTGGTTGCTCAGCGTGGAGGCCAGCCCCCGCAGCGACACCTTGTCGCAGTTGGCGCGGATCGCGAAGGCCCCCGGCAGCGTGTACTCCATGGACAGCATCACGTCCTTGCTGAACGCGATGTCGCCGCGGAAGCGGCCCGTGGCATCTCCGGCCGCCGGCACCGTGAGATCGAACAGGACGTTCTCGATGGCCAACTGGCCCGGCCCAACGCGGATCTTCCAGGCCTCCGGCGCCTGCGCCAGCGCGCCGCTCAGCCGGACCGACTTGCCCGCCTGAATCGAAATCTGGAGCTGGTTGATCGTCAGGTTCGCGGGGGCCACCAGCTTGGGCGACCAGGTCTTCATCAGGCTCGTCAGCGGGAGCGTCTGCTTGCTCAACAGCGTGCCAGACAGGGAGAACTCATCGCCGTCCGTCGATGCGACAATCTCGATCGGCACGCCCTCGACGAGGGTCGTCCCCCAGATGGTCGCGTCCGTCATGCGATTCCCGGTCACTCCGAGCGGGTCGATGACATTGACCCGAAGCCCGAGGTTCTCGGCCACGAGCGCGTCCTTCCACACTGGCCAGCGGCAGCCCGGAGCGCCGATCGTAAAGCTCGCCCAGGAGAGGTTCATGCCGCTGGTACCGGCGGAGACCATCAGCGCGATGTCCGTGAGCGCGAGCTTGTCCAGGCCCTGAACGACGCGCGCGAGAGACTTGGGCAGCGCCGAGATCGAATCGCTGGAGCCGACGAGATCGGCCATGTGCGCCAGGTTCCCAATGGACAGCCCCTGGCACCGGGTCTCGATCAACACGTCCGTGGGCGCATTCGCCGTCGCGCCCCCGCGCGTCATCCGGACAATCGCGTCGAGCTCGATGTTCGCGCTGGGGATGCTGAAGCGGCCGGTGACCGCGACGAGCGGCCGGAGTGGGTCCTCGTCGGACAGCCACTCTTCTGACAGGGGGCTGAAGATGCGCAGCGCGGTATCCCGCAGCTCCAGCTTTCCGAGCTTGGTGTTCAGGCCGAGCGCCGCCTGCAGGTGGACGCCAGGGAGCGTGGGCTGGAGCTCCCAGGGATAGACCGTCTGCGCGGCCGGGTCGCGCAGCAGGTTGGGGAGCACGAGCTGGGTCGCGTCCTTGAGCACGCAAATCTCACCGAAGACAGTGACCGCGCGCATAGGCTCCATCGCGGCTCCGAGCGGACCGAGCAGGCTCGCGGGCCGGAGCTGGCCGAGGAAGTGGATGCCCCCCCCATCGAAATGGACCTGGGTGTCAGGGTCGGTATAGGCGCCAGTCGTCACCACGAGGGAGGCGCTGAGGAAGGAGAGCTGGTCAAGCAGCGCCGGCGTGTCGGCGATGGCGAGGCCCAGCTGGCGCGCCTGCAGCGAGGTCCGCCCTGTTGCCATTGCGTAGGAGCGAGCTTGCGGGCTCATCTCTTTGGGCAGCTCGGGCAGGAGGTTCGAGAACTTCCAGTTGCTCGCCGAGCCGCTCATGTCGAGCAGCGAGTACTGGAGTACGGCCTGGACGTTGCCCGCTGAGTCCAGCGAGAAGCTCGCCGTCACCGCCAGGTTGGCGGCGCTCAGCATGTTCGCGCGCCCGGTGAGGGTGAGCACGCCGCGCTGGGAGTCCGCGTTCAGCTGGGCGTTGCTGATGACGAGTTGCTTGCCTTGCTTGAAATAGTAGCTCTCAAGGAAGTCTGAGAATGGCCGCGGCAGCGTGTCGGTCGAGATCGCGACAGTAGACCCGGTGGGAGTGAGAGATTGTTGGAGCGATGCAAAGTCCATGTCGACACCTTCTCGTCAAACGGCTCGTTCAGTTGAAACGGAGGGACTACCCGGCCGGCCCTGAGGCCTCAATCACACTCCGGATACATGGTCAGCTCCTTGGGGAGCTCGCGGAGCGCCAAGTAGTTCTTCTTGTATTCGCCGGGAGAGACGTGGTCACACATCAACACGGCCATGGTGTCCGTACTCAGTGTATTGTCTGTCGCGCCCGAGGCCGTCATGAGGACATAGTCTTTGTTGCTGACCCCCCCAGCCAGCATGTTGGTCAGCGGGTCGAGCACATACTTGGTCAGGCTCACCACATCGAGCGGCTTCCCGCTGCCGATGGTCTTCGCCGTGGCCACCGTTCTTTCAAGGATGGGCTCGATGAAGCCATCCATACCCTTGAATTCCGATTGATCCTTCTCCTTCATGTACTTCCACACCAGCGCCAGGTGGTCCGCCTGCTCTTTGTTGTTTCCCCAGCCCAGGAAATCCGTCAGGCGGTAGACGTTCTGGTAGGCTTGATAGACGAGGAACAGGGGGATCTTATCCTTGTCTTTGTCCCATACCCGCTCCACGGCGAAGGTGTGCCAGTCGTATTTGGCTTTGAACTTGAGTTGAACGACGCCGTTGCCCTCCAGCCCGCACCACCTCTCAAAAAGCTTTGCGAATTCCTTGGCGTTCTTCTTCTCTTTGAAAAGATAGACCTGGTCGCCGGTAGCGTTGTCCGCGAACACCTGGTTTTTTATTTCCTTCTTCACGGCGGCACGGATGGCACCCTTCATGGCTTCGATCCGGGTGACTCCCGCGGCGGCCATCACGATGCACATGGCCGCCATGTCGCAGGTGGCCTCGACGGAGAACGTCGCCGCCTTTTCACCCCCTTCGAGCTTGCACTGGTTGGCCCAGTTCTTCTCCACACCGGGGTTGTCCTTCCCCAAGTCTTTGGCCCACCAATTCATCAAGACTTGGTAGATGTCCACCGGAGGGTTCTTCGCGAGATCATTGGCACATGGGAGCAGGGTACTCATGTCGTCACCTTCGGTCGGGGTGTGGCGAATCGAGGCCAGGGATGTTGAGCAACGCGCGTGCCATGGGGGACGTCACGTCGTGGGACACGCCCTTTCCGGGTCTCAAGGGCGCTCTTGGGCGAAATCGCTCCTGTGCTGTGCGGAATCCGCAGTGGGGCTGCGGAATCCGCAGCTAAACACCACCGGATCCGCACTTTCATCCCAAGGCGCTTGTGACAGGCGCGTTGAGACTGGAAGCAGCCGCGTTCAACCTAGAAGCGTGAGCTCGGAGTGGGAGATCGTCGGCACGGGTGGCGCGCCGCGGCCAGCCCCGCGGTTTCACGCTCCTTTGAGGTGACGGTCTCCCTGAAGGGAGGGCGCGGCGATTCTTGCAGCCCCGCACGCTCGCTCACCCTCACCAGGAGAAGAGTCGTGCCCTCATTGAAGATCCGTCTCTGCCGTCATGCGTCGCTGCCCCTGCTTCTGCTCATGGGGTGGATGGCTCCTTCACCCGTGGCTGCGCAGGCCCTGCGCCGCGATGACGTGATGGCCAAGGCCGCCCAGTACGCCGAGCACGCCTGGGAGATGCGCGCCGCCAACCAGAAGGGGACTTGCGAGGGGACATACAAGAGTGATCACCCGCTCGGAAAGCAGACCGGCGTCCCCTATGCCTGGGGAGGCTCGATGGGCCTCGCCGAGTTCGACCGGCGCATCTCCGAGGGCCAGGGCGCGGGCAGCCACAGCAGCGATGGGATCCTGTCTTGCGTCGCGGGAGTGGACTGCTCGGGCTTCATCTCGCAGGTGTGGCAGCTCAAGCAGCGCCCCTCCACCTCGAGCCTGGGGAGCCTGACCCAGCCCATCTCCCTGGACGAGCTGCGCCCCGGTGACGCGCTCAACAAGCCGGGCAAGCACGTGGTCCTCTTCGCGGGCACCACCTCGGAGGGTAAGCCCATCATCTATGAGGCCTCCGGAAGTGCCTCGCGGGTGCGGATGGCCACCCCGAGCTGGTCCTATCTCAATGGCTATCAGCCCGTTCGCTACCCGGGCCTCGAGCAGCCCGCCGCCGTGGCGTCCACGTCCCCTGCCTCCAGTACGTCCGCGGCAGTGGTCCCGGCCTCCGCTTCCGCTTCCTCCAATGCCTCGGCGGCGGTCCCGGCGGTCGCTTCGTCTTCCAGTGCGCCGGCAGCGGCCTCGGCTGCTTCCTCTGCTGCCGCCAAAGTGTCGGCCCCGGGCGTGGTCCGGCGCTCGCTCAAGTATGGCGTAGACGTGGGCTTCCAGCCTGCTTCCGTGGATGAGCAAGCCCTGGGGCCCGATCACCTGGCCGTTGGCCCCAAGGGTGTGGCTGCGCTTTATGATCGAGTCCGTGGCCGGGTGCTGGTGCTCGCTCGCGACGGTGCGCCGGGCTCCTTCGAGGCCGGCCAGGTCGATGGCTTGAGCTTCACCCCCCAGGGCGAGCTGCTCGTCATCGACAGCTCCCTGCATCAGCTCCGCATCTATCGGCCCAGTGGCGAGCTCCAGCACAAGATCGACATTCCTCGCGACGGCCCGCTGGGAGCGATTTCCCTCGAGAATGGGGTGATATACGTCACCACGAGGGAGGGGCAGCGCCGGGCCGTCGCCGAGCTGGCTGGGGGCAAGCTCCTGCCCCCGCAGCGCGGCGTGGAGCTCTCGAAGGAGCAACTGCTGGCCTTGAAGGAGCACGTCCCGGGCGGGCAGCTCATGCGGCTGGGAGGGGAGAGCCTCGTCGTTCCCGAGAAGGTCCGCATCTCGGCTCAGCCGATGGGCAAGTGGATCGAGCTGGTGATCGCCGCCACCGATTCGAATGGGCACGTCCGTGTGGAGCGCACCCTGCGCCGCCCTGGGCAGGTGGTGGCGCTGCCCGACGGCGCTCGCGGTGCCTACGCGCCGGTGGATGATCTGGCCGTCGCCACCGATGGCACCGTCGTCTACCTCGAGCCGGGTGAGAAGGAGCTGGCGCTGGCCTGGATCGACGCCGGGTGAGCCGCGACGGGGAAGCCACCCAAGGGGGTGTCCGGAGCAGCTCGGATTTCAGCCTTGCGCTGATCCTCCGACATCACCCCACCGGAATTCGTGCAACAAGGGCTAGGGGGCGAGCCTGAAAAAGTTACCCTCTTTCTGGCCTAATCATGCCCCCGTGATCTGGCAAGTGGCTGTAATTCCTAGAACTTAGCACCACTCGGGCGTTGGCTTCCCCCTTGCTTAAGGCAATGGGCACGCGGTCACGAAGCAGTTGCCCCTTCCGTCCTTGCCCCCGAGGAACACCATGCTGGCCTCCAACTCCCTGTCCTCTCCTGATTCGCTCTCCACCTACCTCTCCGAGATCAGCAAGTACCCGCTGCTCACCCAGCCTCAGGAGCAGGAGCTGGCGCGGCGCTTCCGCCAGGGCGACTACCAGGCCGGGCACCAGCTGGTGACGGCCAACCTGCGCTTCGCCGTGAAGGTCTCCTACGAGTACCGCTCCTACGGCATCCGGGTGAGTGATCTCATCCAGGAGGCCAACATCGGGCTGATGAAGGCCGTGCAGAAGTTCGATCCGGACAAGGGCATCCGCCTCATCTCCTACGCGGTGTGGTGGATCCGCGCGTACATCCAGAACTACATCCTCAAGTCCTGGTCGCTGGTGAAGCTCGGCACGACCCAGGCCCAGCGCAAGCTGTTCTTCGCCCTGGCGCGCACCCGCCGTGAGCTGGAGAAGCTTGGCGGCGAGGGCAACATCGTCGACGCGGAGGAGATTGCCCGCAAGCTGAATGTGAAGGCCTCGGACGTGCGCGAGATGGAGCAGCGCATGGGCGGCCGGGACTTGTCCCTGGACGCGCCCATCAGCGAGGACGGGGACTCCACGCACATGGACTTCGTCGAGTCCGAGACCATCTCCCAGGCGGATGAGGTGGCTGATCGCCAGGAGGCCGACATGACCCGCGCCCGCGTCCGCCGGGCGATGCAGCGGCTGGATCCGCGCGAGCGCTTCATCATCGAGCAGCGCATCATGGGCGACTCGGAGATGACGCTGAGCGAGCTGGGCGAGCACTTCGGCTTCTCGCGCGAGCGCGCCCGTCAGCTGGAGATCCGCGCCAAGGACAAGCTCAAGACCGCCCTCGCCGAGCTGATGGCCGAGGAGAACCAGGGCCTGGCCGCCCAGCTGTAATCAGCCCTCTTCCTCGCGGATGACAGTCTGGCCCATGGAGGACAGGAGCGGCATGTTGGTCGTGGTGATGTACTGCACGGCGTGCCCCTCCTGTGCGAAGTGCTGATGCCAGCACCAGGGCGGCGTATAGAGGGCATCCCCCTCCTTCCAGTCGAACCGCTGCCCCTCGATGATCGAGTAGCCCTGGCCCCGGATGACGTACATCAGGGCCTCGTAGCCATGCCGGTGGTTCGACGTCGCCGCTCCGGGCGCCAGCTCGCCAATGCTCATGCTCACCGACTTGCTGGGCACCTTGATGGGGAACACCGGGTGACCGCGCTGCGCTGAGAACGCCAGCGCCTGGGACGAGCCCACGATGTCACGGTGCAGGCACGAAGCATCTGGCGCGCGCGAGGGGACGACCGTGAGCGAGTTGCGGTTGCTCGCCACATCCGTGAACGAGCCGGAGCCGGAGCCCCGTTCCAAGTCCTTCGCCTCAGCCATGCTTCCTGTCCTTCCCGAGTCCATCGAGTCCTACCGCTGGTGCGGCCGTGTCGTGCTGGCGTAGCCGATTCAACATGTGATCGAAGAAGTTCGCGCGTGCGTCAAGCGCCCGGAGCATACCCACCGCCAGCCCCATGCGTCCCGAGGGCGACTGGGCCAGGCTCACCGCGATCCCCCTCAGCACCTCGGCGTGATCATCATCCACCGCGGCGTGCAGATCGAAGAAGACGCGGTCACGCAGCGAGAGCTGGGGCCAGGCGTGGTGAATGGCCGTGAGCAGGTGGGCGTACATGAAGCGGACGACGGCCTCCGTCGCGATGCCGAGCGCTCCGACGCCCTGCGACTGCTCCGGGCTGCGGCAGAGATCCTGGAACGTCTCGACCCAGGCCACCGTCGCCACATCCGGCGCCTGGCTCAGCAGGTGCGGCACGTTCAGCCCGATGGCCTCCAGGAACCGGCGGAACAGCACCGGGTGGGGGTGGCGGACCAGCTCCGGATCGATGCCCACGCCTCGCAGGGCCGCCTCGTGCTCCGGATCCACATGCCCCGTCTCCTCCGCCAGGTTGCCCGCGAGCACGGCCCGGTGCTGCGGTGACTCCAGCCGGGAGATGACCGCGCACAGGTACTGGGTGAAGCGGTAGCTGTAGAAGAAGTACTGGCTGAAGAAGTCCTTGAGGGCCTCATCCGGCCGCGAGAACTCCCGCTGCGCGAGCGCGAGCAGCAGCGGGTGGTTCACCGCGCGAGACTGCGCCGCCTGGGCCTGGAGCGCCAGGACGAACTCCTCGGCGGAGAGGGGGGCGTCAACCAGGTGGCTCAAGACGGTGTCCATGTCCTACCTGTGCATGTGGGGATAGGGGCTTTATACGCCCTTTACTGTTAAGTAGACAATACTGCATAAGCACAAAAAAAACCTCTTGCCCGTCTTGGGGCTATTGCCTGTTTTGCGACTTTAGGAGTAAGGTCCTTTTCCCAACACAGCCCCAGCTGGGAGAGAACCTGACATGAGTACGCGTGCGTCTCCGCTTCCGGATGAAGTTCCCATGCTCAAGCGGGAGCGCATCCAGCTCGAGCGTGCCGGTGGTGATCGGAACCGGGTGCAGGAGGCCTCTGCCCGGGTGGTCTGGTTCAACACGCAAGGCCTGTCCCGGCCCGATGAGGCGCAGGGGATGCTCCAGCGGGTGCTCCAGTCGGCCTACGCGGGCATCGTGCTGTACCCGGACAACTTCCAGGCCCTGGTGCGCGCCGTCCCCTCGCGGATGACGCGGGTGCTCCACGCCAACACGGCCGCGGAGCTGGAGCTGCTCAAGGAGCTGGCGCCTCAGGTGAGGGAGGGGCTGGTGGTGGCCAGCGCCGAGGCGCAGGTCCTGGCCCAGGCCGCGGCGCAAGGGCTGCGCACCTGCTTCCGGGCGTACGTGGATGACGCCGACAGCCTGCACCGCGCCATCCAGGATGGGCGGCAGCATGCCTTCCTGATGATCCGCTTCCGGGATCCGACCAACATCCCCCTGGAGCTGGTGATCGCCTCGCTGCAAGCCACGCACACCGTGCTGCTGAAGGAGCTCGACAACCCCACGGACGTGGATGATGCCCTGGTCACGCTGGGGGTGATGGAGGTGGGCGCGGACGGGATCATGTTCTCGCCCAACGCTCACCCGGTGATGGATGACTTCCTGGGACGGCTGGAGCGGCTCGGGCGCACGGCGGTGAAGCTGGACACCGCGACGATCATCCGCACGGCGCCCATGGGGATGGGCTACCGCAGCTGCATCGACACCACCACGATCTTCTCCGAGACCGAGGGCATCCTGGTGGGATCGACCTCGCAGGGCGGGCTGCTGTGCTGCGCCGAGGTCTTCTTCCTGCCCTACATGGAGCTGCGCCCCTTCCGGGTGAACGCGGGGGCCGTGCACAGCTACGTCTATAACTTCAACGATCGCACCGACTACATGAGCGAGCTGCGCGCCGGCTCGCCGGTGATGATCGTCGATCGCACGGGCGCCGCGCGGCGGGGGGGCGTGGGCCGGATGAAGACCGAGGTCCGCCCGCTTCGCCTCATCGAGGCGGAGTTCGCCAGCGGCGAGCGGATCAACACGATCATGCAGGACGACTGGCACGTCCGGATCTTCTCGGCGGATGCCAAGCCGCTGAACATCACGGAGCTGCGGCCCGGCGACAAGGTGCTGGGCCATCTGGCCCAGCCCGGGCGGCACGTTGGCATCAAGGTCGACGAACACATCATGGAGAGCTGAGCAGGGAGGACTCCGTCATGAACAGCGTTGCGAAGAAGATCCGCTGGTCGCGCTTCCTGAACCGGCAGTCGGGCCGGGGGCTCATCGTCCCCATCGATCACGGGCTCACCATGGGCCCCATCCCGGGGCTGGACAGCCTCAGCCGGATCGAGTCGTGGATCCTCCACCCCGGCATCACGGGCGTCATCGCCCACAAGGGCATGGTGGAGCGGCTGGGCGCCCGGGGGCTGCTGCGGGGCCAGGGCATCATGCTCCACGTCAACGGGATGACCACGTTGGCGCCGGCGCCGGACAGCAAGGAGCTGCTGACGTCGGTGGAGCGCGCCGTCCGGCTGGGCGTGGATGCCATCTCCCTGCAGATCAACTTCGACGGGAAGAACGACGCTCACAACCTGAGGCTGCTCGGTGCCGTGGCGGACGAGGCGGATCGCTTCGGCCTGCCGGTGCTGACCATGCTCTATGACAAGGTCAAGAGCAGCCAGCCGGAGCAGAGCCTGCGCCGGCTGCGGCACCTGGTGCGCGCCAGCGTCGAGCTGGGGACGGATGCCCTCAAGCTGGGCGCGCCCGAGGAGCTCTCGCTCATCCCGGCGCTGCTGGACGGGGTGCAGGAGCACACCGCGGTGTTCTTCGCGGGCGGCGAGAAGTGCGAGGACGAGGAGCTGCTGGAGCTGGCACGCTCGGTGGCGCTCTACGGAGCCTCCGGGCTCTGTGTCGGGCGCAATGTCTTCCAGCGGGAGAACGCCGCCGCCATCCTCAACCGGTTGCAGCAGGCCGTCCTGGAGGACAGCGGCCTGCCGCCCTCCCGAAGTCCCTTCACCGATCCAGGGCAGCAGCCCGGCCGGCTGGCGCTGCGCGTGGCCAACGACTGACGCGCTGAAGCGGCCTTCTCGCCATGAACGCTCCCGTGAACGACATCACGCAGAAGGGGGCCTCCGGCCTGGAGGCTGCCTCCGCCTCGCGCCGCCCACGGGTCGTCATGAAGTTTGGCGGCACGTCCGTGGCGAACCTGGAGCGCATCAGCCACGTGGCGCGGATGGCGCTCGAGAGCCAGCAGGCGGGCAATGAGGTGCTGCTGGTGGTGAGCGCGATGAGCGGAGAGACGAACCGGCTGCTGGCGCTGGCGCACCAGGTGCTGCCCGTGCCGGACACCCGGGAGCTGGACGTCATCGCGGCGACGGGAGAGCAGGTGTCCGCGGCGCTGGCGGCGCTGTCCATCCACCAGCACGGCGGGCAGGGGAGATCCTTCCTCGGCCACCAGGTCCGCATCCTCACCGATGATGCCTTCACCAAGGCCCGTATCCACTCCATCGAGCACGAGGCGCTCCTGGAGGCGCTTGCCCAGGGGGTGATCCCCGTCGTGGCGGGCTTCCAGGGCGTGGACGCCCAGAACAACATCACCACGCTGGGGCGTGGAGGCTCGGACACGACGGCGGTGGCGCTGGCCGCGGCGCTGGGCGCTGACGCGTGCGAGATCTACACGGACGTGGATGGTGTCTTCACCGCCGATCCCAACACCTGCCCGGCTGCCCGCCAGATCGAATCCCTCGGATACGAGGAGATGCTGGAGCTGGCCGCGCTCGGCGCCAAGGTCTTGCAACCCAGGAGTGTGGAGCTCGCTATGCGATACAAGGTCCCCCTGCATGTCCTCAGCACGTTCTCTGGCAGGCCAGGGACGTGGGTCCTCGACAAGAAGAAGGGAATGGAGTCCCGGCGGGTGACGGGGCTCGCCTGTGAGCGGCGCCAGACTCAAGTCCAGCTCGTCGCCGCCGAGAACCGGCCCGAGTTGCTGGGGGACGTGCTGGAGCTGCTGGCCGAGCTGGGCGTGAGCGGGGACATGGTGTCGCACTCGGTGCCGCCCCACGAGCCAGAGCGGGCGAGCGTCACCTTCTGCATGCCCAGCGGAGAGCTGGCCCGCGCACAGCCGCGGCTGGAGCAGCTGGGGACCGAGGTGAAGGCGCGGCAGCTCCTGATCGAGGGCAGTCTGGCCAAGGTCTCGCTGGTGGGCATCGGCATCCGCTCGGATCCTCAGGTCTGCGCGATGGCGGTGCGGGCGCTGGGCCGGGAGGGCATTGTCCCCGTGGCCGTCACCGCGAGCGAGCTCCGGGTGAGCTGCCTGGTGCACGAGCGGCAGGCGGACCGGGCCATGAACCTGCTGCATGAGGCCTTCGAGCTGGGGCAGGAGCTCGCGGAGCTCCCCCGGGAGCAGCGCGCCGCGGTCGCCGCCGTGCGTTGAGGCAGTGTTGATTTACAGAAAAAACATGTTTAGTGTGGATTGATGTTTTAAGCAGGTATCCCCGCTTCAGGCGGGCGAATGACGGAGGCGCACGGTGATACAGCTCACGCTGGAGGAGTTGGTGGCGGTGGGGGAGCGCGAGCTCGGCACCAGCGAGTGGCACACCGTCGATCAGAAGATGATCAACGCCTTCGCGGAGGCGACGGGCGACCGGCAGTGGATCCATGTGGACCCGAAGCGGGCGGCGGACAGCCCCTTCGGCACCACGGTGGCGCATGGCTACCTGAGCCTGTCCCTGTTCCCCATGCTCCTCTCGGAGATCCTCCAGCTCACGGATGCGCGGGCGGGGATCAATTATGGAATTGACCGGCTGCGGTTCACCGCGCCCATCCCGGCCGGGTCGCAGGTCCGGCTCAAGGCGCGGCTCATCTTCAGCCGCCGGCATGGCAAGGATGTGCTCTACAAGCTGGGAGGCGAGCTGCAGGTGCAGGGCTCCGACAAGCCGGCGCTGGTCGGAGAGGTTCTGTACGTCGCCTCGTGAGTCTCAACCTGTTGGAAGCCCCGGAGGATTGGCGCATGGAAGAGCAAGTGATTGGTTTCGTCCTGAAGACTCTCAAGGAGAAGATGAACCTCTCCATCCCCGACACCGCCTCGGGGGCGTCGTCGCTCGGGCCGGACGGGCTGAACCTGGAGTCGCTCGAGTTCGTGGAGCTCTCCGTTCATGTGGAGCATGAGTTCGGCGTGAAGTTCTCGGACGCGGAGTTCGAGACGATCGCGCGGTACAACCTGGGCCAGTTCGCCCAGGCGGTGCTCAAGAAGCAGGAGTCGGGCAAGAAAGCCGCTGCCGGAGGCTAGGCTCGAGTGATCACGCGGGAGGACATCAAGCGGCTGCTGCTGGAGCGGAAGCTCTATGCGACGGTCTCGGGCGATCTCGACTTCGACGCGGAGATCGCGTTGGACTCGATGTCGCTCATCTGGTTCCTGCATGGCCTCGAGCAGGAGTACGGCATCCAGCTGGCGCCCGAGGACAGTGACATCAGCCAGTTCACCTCCATCAATAGCATCCACCGGTACATCGAGGGGCGGCTGTCCAGGGCCGGCTAGAGGAGCAGCGGGATGGGGCGCGAAGTCGTCATCACAGGCTTTGGGGTGCTGAGCGCGTTTGGCTTTGGCGCGGAGGCCCTGCGCAAGAATGTCTTCGCGGGGATCCCAGGCTTTCGCCCCGTGTCGAGGTTCGACGCCCGCCCCTACCGCTCCGCCGTGGCGGCGGAGTCGGGCTGCGCCCCGCGCCAGAGGGATGTCTTCCTGGAGTGCGCCCGCACGGCGCTGGGAATGGCGGGCCTGTCGGGACCGCTGAGCGGGTCCGTGTTGATGGGGACGCAGGGAGACTTCACGGGGCTCCACAGGTTCTGGCAGGCACGGCAGCGCCAGGAGGAGCCACAGGCCAGCGAGGACACGCTGGCCGAGAGCGTCGCGGCGTTCCACCCCGAGGCCATTGGCCGGGAGCTCCAGGTGCAGGGCCGGCGCATCGCCTTCACCAACGGGTGCGTGGCCGCCAGCAACGCGATCCTCCATGGCAGCGAGCTGATCGCGACGGGCCGGGAGGAGCTGGTCCTCGCGGGCGGGTGCTATCTGGTGGATGAGGAGTTCTTCGCCAAGTTCGACTCGGGCAGGGCCTTCGCCAGGGATGGGCGGCTGCGGGCGTTCTCGGCGGACCGGAGCGGGCTGCTGCTCGGCGATGGCGCCGCGGTGCTCGTCCTCGAGGAGAAGGAGCGGGCCCTGAGGCGAGGAGCCCGGCCGCTGGCACGGGTCGCCGGTTGGGGCATGGCCAGTGATGCCTTTCATGTGTGTCAGCCACACCCGGAGGGCACCGGCCTGGCCAATGCCATCCGCAAGGCCTTGAAGCGCGCGGCGCTGAGCCCCGCGGAGCTGGGCTACGTCAACGCCCACGGAACAGGCACGAAGCTCAACGACGCGGCCGAGACGAATGCCCTCAAGCAGGCGCTTGGCGAGCAGGCCCGCCACGTCCCAGTGAGCTCCACCAAGACGATGACGGGACACACCCTGGAGGCCTCTGGGGCCTTGGAGGCGGTCATCTCGCTGATCGCGCTCCAGGACGGGTGCATTCCGCCAACCGCGGGCTACACCCAGCCCGACCCGGGGTGCGATCTGGACTACGTACCGAATGAGCCGCGAGCCGCGAGGCTCCAGCATGTAATGAGCATCAATGCGGCCTTCGGCGGCGTGAACACGGCCCTTGTGCTGGGGAACGCATGAACGCGACCGCGCCGCGCAGCTCGAGATGGGTCGCCTCCACGGGGTGCGTGGGCCCGTGGGGCTCCACGGCCGGGGAGCTGCGGAGCTGGCTGTCAGCGGGGCCGGCGGGTGCGCGCGAGGTCCGGCGGCCTCCTCCCGTGCCTGGGTTCATCGAGTCGCAGTTCAACCCCCTCGTCTATGCCGTGGTGAAGCAGTGCCTGGGTTCATGGAGTCCCGAAGAAGGAGCTGGCACGGCCATCGTGCTGGGCAGCGGCCTGGGGGACACGACCACGGCGGATGTCGCCAGCCAGAACGTGGCGAAGGGGAACGTGCACAATCCTTTGTTGTTCTATCAGTCCGTCCCCACCTCCATCCTGGGCTATGTCACCCGCGAGTTCGGCATCACCGGACCCCTGTCGTGTGTCGCGGGTGGCGAGCTGGGCCCGAGCATGCTGGAGATGGCGGATCTCCTGCTCGAGGACGAGAGCCTCCACCAGGTGCTGCTGCTGGGCCTGGAGCTCCAGCTCAACCCCCGGACAGCGCGCGTCCGCGAGCTGCAGGGCCAGGAGGGCGGTGGGCTGGAGGGGGATGTCGCGGTGGGACTGCTCTTGCGCCGAGCGCCGGCTCCGCACGGCGGGGCGAAGCTGGAGGCGCTCCAGGAGGCCACCGCGGTTGCCGGCCTGCCAGCGTTCCCGCGAAACTGGAGCGCGCTCAGGGATCTGATAACGCTATGTCTGGCTTATGAGCACTCTTGAGGAGGGATGAGGATGTCGAACGAAGCACCTAGCAGCCAACCCAAGGCCGACAGTCATTCCCACCGCTGGTGGGGAGTGGTGGTCATGGCCATCGCGGGGTTCACCCTCGGGGCTGACCTGTACATGTTGCCGGCCCTGCTGCCGAGCCTGGCCAAGGAGCTGCAGATTCAGCTCACCACGGCCGGGCAGATGCTGACGCTCTATGCGGCCATCTCGGCGGTGGCGGCCCCCGTGCTCGTCGTGATGTTCCGCCAGGCCAACCGGCGCACGCTGCTCATCATCAGCATCTCGGCCCTGGTGCTCACCAACCTGCTCGTCGCGCTCATTCCCGGGGCGGCGGGGTTCGCCCTGACGCGCGTGCTCGCCGCGCTGGCGGGCGCCGTGCTGGGGCCCATCCGCACGGCCGCGGCGGGAGGGTTGGCTCCCAAGGGCATGCAGACGCGAGCCATTGCCATTGCCACCGCGGGCCAGAGCGCCGCGCTGGTGGTGGGCGCTCCGGTGGGGCTCTGGGTGGCGGGGGACTACGGCTGGCGGGTGGCCTTTGCCGGTGCCGCTGGCGTCTCTCTCCTGGCGCTGATTGGGGTCTTCGTGTTCATCCCCAGCATGCCCTCCACCTCCAAGGCGACGCTGGGCCAGCAGCTCTCCGTGCTCAAGAATCGCAAGGTTCTGCTCGTCCTGGTCTCGAATGCCGCCTCGCTCTGCGGCATCTTCGTCCTGCTCACCTTCCTGCGGCCGGTGCTCGCGCAGATCACCACCCTGGGGCCCACCGCGAGCAGCTCCGTGTTCGCCACCTACGGGGTGGCGGGGATGGCAGGCAACGCTCTGGCAGGCTGGGCCGGTGGGCGCCTGAGCAGCACGCGCGTCATGCTGGGCGGGCTGGTGCTGGCCGGGCTGGCGTTGATCGGCATCTCGGTGCTCTTCCTGTGGCCCCCGTCGCCGGTCTCCACCGCGCTGGTGCTGCTGCTGGTGGTGCTCTGGGGCGGCGGCGCCTGGGCCTTCTACTCCATGCAGTTCAGCCGCCTGGTGGAGCTGGCTCCCACGGCTCCCGCCGCCGCCGTGTCCTGGGCCAGCCCGGCCTCGTTCGTCGGGATCAGCCTGGGGGCCACGCTGGGAGGGCTGACCCTCCAGCACGGCTCGGCCGGCCTGCTCGGCGCCGCGGCGGGCTTGTGCTTCCTCGTCGGGGCCGGCTGTGTCCTGGCTACTACCCTGGAGCCCCAGGCCCGCCTGGCGCTCAGCTCCCAAGAGCCAGGGAACTAGGATCGTGTCACCATGACGGTCAGGCAACGGAGTGCATCAACGCTGATCTCGGGCAAGCACCGCGCGGAGCTCGTGGCGGACCCCACCCTGGGGGCCGGGAACTTCTTCCACCGGATCGCCACCTCGCCCGACCGGGTGGTGGATCAGCCCATTGTCTGGACGGATCGCCCCTGGCACAGCCCCTGGGGTGACACGTACGAGCAGTTCAGCTTGCTCGAGCTGAAGCGCGTCTCGGACTGGTACGCCGGCTGGTACTCCCGCCTGGGCGTGCGGCCCCGGGATCCCGTTGCCGTCTTCACCCACTCGGCGGTGGATCTGCTGGCCAGCTACGTGGCGCTGACCGGGCTCGGCGCCATCGCCGTGCTGATCAACGGCTCTCTCCCTCCCGAGATTGTCGCCGACTACGTGCGGCGCATCGGGGTGACAGGCTTCGTCACGGACGGGGAGCGCTACGACGCCATCCGCCCCCTGGTGGAGAAGGACGGCTTCTTCCTCCGGAGCATCCACCCCCTGCCAGCGCACGAGGGAGGCGAGCCGCCCCGCGGCTACCCCTATGTGCACACCGAGAAGGATCCCGTCCTCATTACCCACTCCTCGGGCACCACCGGCGTTCCCAAGGCCGTGTTGATGCAGCACGGGAACTTCTTCCACGCCGTGCGCTACCGGCTCGGCATGCCGGTGCCCTATGGCAGCGAGCGCATCCTCTCGTCGCTGCCGGGCTCGCACAACTCCGCCATCACCATGTGCATGTTCGCCCTGCTGCATGGGATTCCCATCAAGCTGATGTCGACCCAGCACGCGGACGCCGTGCTGCGGGAGATCGAGACGTTCAAGCCCAGCCTGGTGGCTGGCTTCTCGAAGACGTTCGCCGATCTGAGCGAGAAGGAGCTGAGCGCGTATGATCTCAGCTCCATGCGGATGTGGTGGAACAGCGGCGACGCGGCCCACGAGAGCTACATCCGCAAGCTGCTGGCGGTAGGCAGCCACCCCACGGTGGACCGCGAAGGCACGAGGCTGGTGCCCGGCTCGGCCTTCACGGACGGCCTGGGCTCCTCGGAGATGGGACACTCGCTCTTCTACAATGTCCACCGCACGGAGACGGCGCGCTTCGGCCGGTGCGTGGGGCAGCCCTTCAAGTTCGTCGAGGCCGTCGTGCTCTCCGAGGAGGGGCAGCCGCTGCCCCCCTTGCAGGTGGGGCGGCTGGGGGTGAAGTCTCCGACGATCACCTCGGGCTACTGGAATGACTCGCTGCTGACGTGGCGCTCGCACCTGGCCGGCTACTGGCTGACGGGCGATCTGGTCTACCGCGATGAGGAGGGCTGGTTCTACCACGTGGACCGGCTCACCGACGCCATCCAGACCGAGGCCGGCATGGTGTACAGCCTGCAGGTGGAGGAGCTGCTGATGGCGGCCCATCCGGAGCTCGTCGACTGCACGGTGATTGGTGTGCCCTCGGAGGACAAGGCGCGCACCGAGGCCTACGCCTTCCTTCAGATGAGGACGGAGGACGCCGTTGATCCCGCGGAGTGGTTGCGCCGCGTGAATGGGACGTTGAGCCAGCGCAAGCTGCTGCCGCTGGCGAAGGTGATCCAGGTCCACAAGGGCGAGTTGCCAGTGGGAGTGACAGGCAAGGTCAAGAAGCGCGAGCTGCGAGCGCGCTGCCAGGAGTTCCTGGCCCGAGCCCGCCCGCCCACGCGCCCCGCAGTCGCAGCCACCGCCTGAGCACGAGGAGCCGAACCATGAAGCGAAGAGTGGTCGTCACGGGCCTGGGCGTGGTGTCGTCCCTGGGCCAGCAGATCGAGACGTTCTGGAGCAACCTCACCGCGGGCCGCTCTGGCATCTCGGCCTTCGAGCCGTACAAGGTCCAGGATCTGGCCATACACATTGGCGGCGTGGTGAAGGACTTCAGCCCGGATGAGTTCATCGAGCGCAAGGAGTCGCGCCTGATGGAGCGCTTCACGCAGTTCGCGGTGGTGGCCAGCCACCGGGCGCTCGCGGATGCGAAGCTCTCACCGGCGAAGGAGCCGGAGAGCGAGCGCATGGGCGTCGTCATCGGCTCGGGGACGGGCGGCCAGGCCATGGTGGAGGCGCAAGCCCTCTGTCTGCAGCGCGGTGGCGTGCGCGAGCTCAACCCGTATTACGTCCCGATGATGCTCATCAACATCGCCCCGGCCACGGTGGCGATGCGCACGGGCGCCCGAGGGCCGGTCATGGCCTTCGCCACGGCGTGCTCCGCCGGAGCCAACTCCATTGGCGAGGCGTACCGGTCCATCCAGCACGATGAGACGGATGTGATGCTCTGCGGCGGGACGGAGGCCCCCCTCTTCCCGCTCGGCGTGGCCGGCTTCGCGGCGATGCGGGCGCTGTCCACCCGCAACGAGGAGCCCACCCGGGCCAGCCGCCCGTTCGACCGCGACAGGACGGGCTTCGTCCTGGCCGAGGGGGCGGGAGTGCTCGTGCTGGAGTCCCTGGACCATGCGCTCGCGCGCAACGCGAGGATCTACGCGGAGCTCGCCGGGTATGGGACGAACACGGACGGCTACCACGTGACCATGCCCTCCCCTCAGGGCATGGGCGCCGCCAAGTGCATGAAGCGGGCGCTGGACGATGGAGGCTTCCAGCCGGAGGACATCGACTACATCAACACCCACGGCACCTCGACGAAGCTGGGAGACATCAGCGAGACCCGGGGCATCAAGACGGCCTTCGGAGAGCACGCGCGCAAGCTCGCGATCAGCTCCACCAAGTCGATGACAGGCCACATGCTGGGCGCCGCGGGCGCCGTGGAGGCCATCATCTCCGTGCTGAGCGTGCACCGTGACATGGTGCCTCCCACCATCAACCTCGAGAATCCGGATCCGGAGTGCGATCTCGACTATGTGCCAGGGTCCGCCCGGAAGATGCCGGTGCGTACCGCCCTGTCCAACTCCTTTGCGTTTGGCGGCCACAACGCCAGCTTGATATTCCGCAAGTATTCTTGAGCGGAGGAGCCTTCATGACGACGAAGCCTGAGCCCAGCCTGAACCAGATCTACCAGTGGTGGTGGATGCACGATGGGCGGTGGTACCAAGAGGTGGCCAAGCGGTTTGGCTTCGATGCGGCCAATGAGATCAACCGGGAGGCGCTGAAGTTCGTGGCGAGCCGCGTGGCGCGCGGCTACGCCAAGAGCCTGGGCCGGCCCGTCCAGGAGATGGAGCTGGCCGAGGCGGTCTCCGCTTTCACCATGTGCTCCAAGCTCATGTGGCCGCCCGAGATGATCGAGTTCAAAGTCGACCTGACGGGGCCTGGCTCGTTCGAGCTCAACGTCGTGCGGAACTTCGCGCTGCAGATGCTGCAGCGCGCGGGCACCCTGGCCGACTACAAGTGCCCGTGCCTGGCGATGCGTGAGGGCTGGTTCGAGGGCCTCGGCCTGAAGCCAGTCGAGCATGAAGTCAAACAATGCCTGCGGGAGGGCGGCTCGGCCTGCACCTTCGTCACCCGGCTCGAGGGGTTCGGTCCCAAGGCGGAAGCGAAGCCCTCCGCCGAGCAGGAGAAGTAGCGCCGCATGCTCGCCGCTACCCGTCCCGAGAGCGCCTGGATCGACACCCTCCTGGAGAAGGGCCGGGATGACGCCGTCTGTCTCCAGGCCCAGAGCCGCCACACCTACCGGGAGCTGAGGAGCGGGGTTCAGGAGTGGGTGGAGCGCCTGCGGGCCGAAGGCATCCGCCCGGGGAGCACGGTCGCGCTGCAGGTGCCGCCCAGCTTCACCTATATCCACCTGCTGCTGGCGCTCTGGCGCAGTGGAGCCCAGGTCTTCCTCTTCGACTACCGGCTCAAGCCCGCGGAGGTCGCCGAGTACAAGAAGCTGTGCCAGCCCGAGTATTCCATCCAGGCCCGGGAGATGGGGGGGCTGCTCGCCTCCTTCAAGGAGCAGCGGGACGTCATCGTGGAGGCCCACGCTCAGGGCCTCGCCGCCAAGACGGAGCACAGCCTGGTCCAGTTCACCTCGGGCTCCACCGGCCGGCCGAAGATCATCGGGCGGACGGGCGAGTCCCTGTTGGCCGAGGTGAAGCGCTGGGACGCGCTGGAGGGCACCATCCAGGCCACGGACCGCCTCCTGTTGCTGAGCTCGATCACGCACTCGCTGGGAGTGGCGGCCGGCCTGCTGCACTCCTTTTATGTCGGGGCCACCATCGTCTTCCCGCAGAGGGTTCAGGCCTCGGACCTGCTGAGGGCGCTCGCCGAGGCGGAGATCACCGTGCTCATGGGGGCGCCGTTCCACTACGAGCTGCTGGCGACAGCCCGCGAAGGCGGCCCCTTGAAGCACCTGCGGCTGGCCATCTCCGGAGGGGAGAAGCTGCGCGCGGAGGTGCACCAGCAGTTCCAGCACAGGTACGGGGTAGGGATTGGCGAGGCCTATGGGATGTCCGAGGTGGGCATCATCGCGGTGGACCTGAGCGGCCAGTGTTTCCCCGCGGCCGGGAAGGCGGCTCCGGGCATCCGGCTCGAGCTGCGCGAGGGGGAGCTCTTCGTCCACCTGGGGCAGTCTCCCTACCTGCAGGCGGATGATCCGGCGGGCTTCCAGGAGGGTTGGCTGCGGACTCGGGATCGGGCCGTGCTGGATGAGGCGAGCCAGGTGGTGACGATCCTGGGGCGCTCTGACTCGCTGGCCATCATCGGCGGGCTCAAGGTCGATCTGGCCGAGATCGAGACGGCCCTGAGAGGGCGGGAGGGCGTGGACGAGGTGGTCGTCCTCCAGGGGGACGGTATCGAGGCCTACGTCGGCTCCAAGGCGGGGCTCAAGGCGGGAGAGCTGCTGCAGTGGTGCAAGGAGAGGCTGGCCAATTACAAGATTCCCAAGCGCTTCTTCATCTCCCAGGCCCTGCCACGGACAGCGACAGGGAAGCTGATCCGGAGCCGTGAGGTGCTGCTTCAATCCATGGGCGAGCGCCCCTAGGCCGCGCTCGCCGCAACCCGTGTGAGAAGAACCATGATCGTGGAGCCAGTCATCCGCGGGAGCCTCTGCGCCACCAGCCACCCCGAGGGCTGCGTCCGCAACGTGGAGGAGCAAGTCCAGTACGTCCGGGGCAAGCCCGCCCTCTCCAAGCCCTCGCGGGTGCTCGTCATTGGCTGCTCCAGCGGCCTGGGGCTGGCCTCGCGCATCACGGCCGCCTTCGGCGCCAGGGCGAGCACGGTGGGCATCTGCCACGAGCGGCCTGGGCAGCCGGGACGGCTCGGGACGGCCGGCTGGTACAAGGCCGCGGCGTTCGAGGAGGCGGCCCAGGCCGCGGGGCTCTCCGCGTACACCCTCGTGGGGGATGCCTACTCCGAGCAGGTGAAGCGGCAGACCGTCGAGCTGATCCGCGAGAAGCTGGGCAAGGTGGAGCTGGTCGTCTACAGCCTGGCGTCGCCCCGGCGGACCGATCCGGTGACGGGGCAGGTCTACACCTCCACGCTGAAGACAGTGGGGCCGCCCTTCACGGAGAAGGCGGTGGACTTCAAGACGGGCGAGGTGAGCCGGATGACGATCGAGCCGGCCACCGAGGACGGCATCCGCCAGACGGTGGCGGTGATGGGGGGCGAGGACTGGGAGCTGTGGATGAAGGCCTTGGAGGAGGCGGACGTGCTCGAGCGGGGCGCGGTGACCGTGGCCTACTCCTATCTCGGCGGCGAGCGCCTGAAGCCCACCTACCGGGGCGGCACGATTGGCAAGGCGAAGGATCACCTCGAGGCCACGGCGAAGATCCTCGACGCGCGCCTGCGCCGCCTGGAGGGCAGGGCGTACATCGCGGTGATGAAGGCCCTGGTCACCCAGTCCAGCGCCGTGCTGCCGATGAGCTCGCTCTACACCATCCTCTTGTTCCGGGTGATGAAGGAGAAGGGGCTCCACGAAGGGCCCATCGAGCAGGCGTACCGGCTGTTCTCGGAGCGGCTCTATGGGGCTTCGCCGGTGGCGGTGGACGAGGAGGGGCGCATCCGCCTGGATGATCTGGAGCTGCGCGGCGACGTACAGGAGGAGGTGGCGCGCCGGTGGGAGCAGGTGACGACGGAGAACCTGCCGCGGCTCGGGGACCGGGAGGCCTTCTACAACGAGTTCCTGCGGATTCACGGGTTCGCCATGGAGGGCGTCGACTACAGCCGGCCGGTGGAGCCAGTGCGAAGAATTCCCAGCGTGCCGGGGCCGTGAGCCTCCTATGCTGCCCTCTCTTTCCCACCCTCTGCCGGATGCCAAGAGCCCATGAGCGAGCCCACCTCTCCTGAAGCCCAGCAGAAGCACCACGCCGATGTCTTCGGCCAGCACATGGCCGCCGAGTTCAGAGCCCGCAACGCCGACCAGGCGCTCGAGACGATGACGGAGAGCCCTCACATCCTCTTTGCCCCCACGCTCGTGGGCGGCGAAGGACGCGAGCAGGCCCGGACCTTCTACGCCAAGACGTTCCTGTCGCAGCTCCCTCCGGACATTCGAGTCACTCCTCTGTCCCGGACCCTGGGCGCCACCTCGCTGGTGGACGAGATGGTGCTCTCGTTCACCCATAGCATCCAGATGGATTGGATCCTCCCCGGAGTTGCGCCCACCGGCCGCAAGGTGGAGGTGGTCATGGTGGTGGTCGTCGGCTTCAAGGAGGGGAAGGTCGACTTCGAGCACCTGTACTGGGATCAGGCCTCCGTGCTGGTGCAGGCCGGATTGCTGGATGGCGCGCGGGTGCCAGCGGTGGGGGCCGAGGCGGCCCAACGGCTTCGCTCCCTCGTCCGGTGAGGCAGGTGAGGGGGGTCACCCCTCCTCGAAGGGCTGGGGGGGGCGTGCCAGCGCGCGCTCCGCCGAGAGCCGCGCCTGATCGAGCGCGTCGAAGCCGCGCTCCAGCGTGGTGGGCGTCACCGGCGGCAGGTTCGAGGTGACGACGTACACGGGCACCTTCCGGGACTCCAGGATGGTGAGCTGCAGGCGGAAGTGATCATGCCGCAGCGCCGCGGAGGCCGTGGCCAGCCCCTGCGCATAGACGAGCGGCCCGCCCAGCACCTTGCGCGTGCGGCTGGGCAGGTAGTGCACCAGGATCGCATCCAGCTCCTTGCCGAGCGCGCTCTCGCTCAGCGCCAGCGCCGGTGCCTTGTCCACCAGCCCGCCGTCCCAGTAGTAGCTGCTGTCGATGGGCACCGAGCGGAACAGGCCCGGGTACGCGCACGTGGCGTGGACGCGCGGCGCCAGCTCTCCCGAGGTGAACACCTCGTGCGTGCCCTCGGTGAGGTTCGCCGCCACCAGCAGCAGCGGGTGCGGCAGCTCCTCGAAGGTGCGCACCGGCAGGTGATCCTCCAGCAGCCTGCGGAAGAGCGCGCCCTTGAGCAGGCCCGTGAAGCCGTGGCCGCGCCGTACCTCCCTCACCGCGCCGATCGGATCCGGATCCCAGAAGTTCTTCCGCGTCTGCTTCAGCAGCAGCTCCTCCAGCGTGCGCAGCGGCATGCCCGACGCGGCGAACGCCGCCACCATGCCTCCCGCGGAGGTGCCCGCATAGGCAGCCGGTTGGATCCCCGCGGCCGTCAGCCCCTTGAGGAAGCCGGTGTGCCCGTAGAAACCGAAGAAGCCCGCCGACAGCACGAGCCCAATGCGCTTGCCTTCGAGGAGTTGGTGCAGAGCAGGGGAGGCCATGGCCCCCACATAGACGAGGCGCCACCTCGGGGCAACGCAATGCGTCGGGGCAGGAGAGGCCACGCTTCGAGGGGGCCTCGGCCTTCAAGTGGACGGCATGGCTTCTCAGGAACGCAGGTGCGCCGTGCGCGCCGCATCCTCGAGCGCCTTCAACATGAGCCGGTAGGGATGGGGGCCGTGGCTGATCCGGGCAACACCCGCGCGCGCGAAGTCCACTGTGGAAGGACCCCCGGGGAATGCCAGAACGTTCACCGGCAGCGGTGACTCGCGGCAGATGCGCTGGATCAGCGCGAGATCCCTCAACCCCGGAATGAAGAAGCCGCTCGCTCCGGCCTCGGCATAAGTGATGGCCCGGGCAATGGCGGCCTTGGCCTTGGCCTCGTCATGGGTGTCAGGCTTGTTCTGAAGGAAGATGTCGGTGCGCGCGTTGATGAAGAAGCCAGCACCCACCGACTTGCGCACCGCGGCGATGCGGGCGGCCTGGGCCGCCGTCTCGTGCAGCCCCTCGCCGCCGATGACACGGTCCTCGAAGTTGCAGCCCACCGCCCCGGTCGCCGCCAGCTGTGCATGGTGGGCCGCGCAGCCCGCAGGATCGGCCGCATAGCCGCCCTCGAAGTCGATCGTCACCGGCAGCTCGACCGCCTTCACGATGCGCGTGGCATTGGCCAGTGCGAGCTCGAGCGGCAGCGCCTCCCCGTCGGCAAACCCGTGAGCCGCGGCGACCGAAAAGCTGCCGGTGGCAATCGCCCTGGCGCCCGCGCGCGCGACCGCGGCGGCGCTGCCCGGGTCCCAGGCGTTGAAGAGGATCAGTGGGTCTCCGGGAACGTGGAGCTGGGCGAAGGCTTGGTGAAGGGTCGTCATGACTCCTCACTACTTCGTCCGGGCTGCGCTTGTCGAAGCCTGCGCTCACTTTCCGTTGACGGGAACCAGACCGTCCTCCGCCTGGGGTGCGTCACAACACGCGGGCGGCGCGGGCCTCCTCCAGCGTGTACTCCCGCCCGACGGTGGTGAAGGGGCCTGTCTTCTGGATGAGCCACGCGCGGGAGCCCGGAGGCAGGTAGAAGTCCTCCTCGAAGGGAGCCAGCCCCAGGTGGCGCAGGTAGTCCTTGAGCATCTCAAAGGTGAACCGGTCCCTCACCCGGCGTGCTTGGTACTGCTCCACCTGCTCGAAGGGGAAGGGCTCACCGGAGTGACCGAAGACCCAGCGTCCTCCATCATTCGCGGCATAAATGCTGCGCACATAGTTGAGGATCTTCTCCGGCTGGTCCGGGCCGAACACATCCAGCATCACCCCACCATAGCGGCCTTTATCCCCGCGTAGCGTGTGGGGCACGGCGACCACCCGCAGGCACCGGATGCTCAACCTCCGGGCCATGGTGCCCATGGGGCTGGCGGCATCCGTCCCGGTCCACACGCTGTTGACGTAGGCTGTCCAGGCGCTGCGCGTCGGGATGAACAGGTACCGCCGCTGCCTCTCCCCACTGGTCAGGGGCAGCAGGCGGGAGAGGGCTTGCTCGAAGGTGCCCGAGACGGGGATCACCTCGATGGTGCTGTCACGGGACGTCGGCAGCCCTCTCTGCCACGTGGCGAAGGCTTGCGCCGCCTGCTCTGCCCCCAGCTCCAGAAAGCCCATCTCTGAGGTGACAGGCGCCCAACGGTCCTCCAGCAGCAGTCCCTTCATCTCTTGCGTCATTCAGGCCCGCCTCATTCCTCGGGGATGATGATCCGGATGATGATGGCTTCCGGGTCGTTGGCGGTGAGGCGCGACTGGTGGCCAGGGCCACGGCCCGAAGTAGGTGAATCGTACTCCACATGATAGCGCTGGCCGTTGTAGTCGAATTGCAGATCCGGCCGATTGATTCCCACGCGCGCCTTGTTCTCCTGGTTGAGCTGCTGCTGGTTCACTCGAATGTTCTCAGCGCCTAGCTCGTCCCGCAGATATTTGATGTCCCTCTGGATTTGCGCATTTTGCCTGGGGCTGGGGCTAATGGGTCGTTCCAGTGGCAACAATCTGGGTACCTCCGGCTTGACGATGACGTCCTGACGCAGACGCGGGCCGACGGGCACCTGGGGCGTTGGGTTCTTGCCCGTGAGCGCTTGGACCAGTTCCGGAGAGGGCTCGAGCTGTCCCGGAGGGGGCGGTGCGGGCGCCGGAGCGGGCTCTGGAGCACGCTCCACGGCTCTCGGCGGAGCGGGTGGAGTCTCTACCCTGCCAGGGCCTACCGGCTCCACAGGCTCCGGAACACCCCACCCGGGCACGGGCCGCGTGGCGGTCATCAACTTGCCAGCGGCCACTCCCACCGCCAGCGCCTTGAAGAACTCCTGGGCCGCGCCGAGCTGGGACACCCCCTGCTCGGTGAACATCTCCTGGCCACTGCCCATCTGCCACCCGCGCTCCAGCGCGAAGTGCAGTGGGTTGACATCCCTCGCCAACCCATACAGCCCCAGCAACTGCTGAAGGGTGGCTGGGTGAGTCATGAAGTAGTGCTTGACGATGCGCCGCCGGTTCTCCCAGTGGGCATACCCCTCGGCGGCGGCGGCTCCCGTGCCCAGGCGTCGCTCCATGTCCTCGAGCTGCTCGGGGGTGAGGCGCTCGGGCGTCACCAGCGGCCACATGCGGAGGGCCTCGGGCACCGTCTCCGCACTCATGTCCTCGGCGTATTTGAGTTCCCACTCGGACAGCGGGTGGCTCCAGTGCTGTATGTCCTCCCAGGGGCCCGAGTTCCACCAGGACTGGACGGCCCCGGGTGTCTGGAGCAGCAGAATCTGCTGAATCACGTCCCGCTCTCCGAAGGGGGTGAGCGCCACCTCCGAAGCAGCGGGCGCACGCCCCGCCGTCCTCGCCTCCGCCGCGGAGGAGGGGCCTGGGCCACGTGGCGGCAAGGCGCCTTGTGGACTCTGGGCGGACTGCTGCGCCCATTGGCGCTGAGGCGGGGCGAGGGCAGGCGTGCGGGACGGTGTGCCGAAGCCGAAGAGGATACCCACCCCGAGGGAGAGCACCCCTTCGCCTTGCGAGAGCCTGGAGGGCGGGAACGCGTACACGCCCGAAAGGCCCACCTCCAGCCCGATGCCGCCACGGATTGCGTGCACTCCGGATTCGCCGCCAGCGCGCAGCCGGGGAGGCCACAAGGAGCGGGGGGTAAGCGCCGCTCCACCGAGGACCTTGAAGTACAGCGGCCCCTCCCCCGTGAAGCGCGCCACCGCGTCGGTGGACAGCTCCCATGCCCCGGCGGAGGTGGCCGGGGGCAGCAAGCTCAAGCGCGCCCCCACGCCCTGGCCTGCTTCCGACAGGCCCCACAGGCTCACGCTGTACGAGGTGCGCGGCGCCCACGCGCTACCCAGCGCGGTACCCTGAGAAATACCCGCCCCCACAACGGTCCGCACCTGGCCCGTCTCGTCAGACGCGTGCGCCCCTGGCGCGATGAAGACAGCCAGCAGCAAGAGGCAGACAGCCGCAAGGAACCGCGAGGACCGGCGCGCTCCCGGGCTCCTCATGCGGCAAGCCCTTCGAGGGCCGCTCCTCCGGCGCTGGCGACGAGCAACCCGGGGAAGAGTGCTTCGGCCTCCCACAGAAGACGCCACAGGTTCATGTGCCACCCCCTTCTTGCGAGGAGGGGATCAGGTTAGAGGGCTGCCAAGGGCAAGGGGAGGAGCCGCCGGGTGACGCCCGTGCTTCGCCTCCGGCCCCCCTGCGGGGGCGGCCTCGCGCCCGACGCTGACGCCTGGACGCTCGTCACTGAGACTGCCCCAGTTCCGTGGCTCTCCCGCACTTTATGTGGATTCGCTGCGAGAAGTCCCCTGCTGAAGGGTGCCGCTGCACCTCATGCCAGTCCCGCTGCTGCACGGCACGTGGCCTGCCCCCGATGCATCTGACGTTGCTCGCGATCTACCCAGGAGGATGCGCCTCGGCGGATGGCGCATGGCGCGAACCTGTAGGGCTGTCCGACAGGTTCTGGAGAACTCATGACTTCCCGTTGACGAGAAGTGGCGCTCACTTCCCGTTGACGGGAACCGGCGCTCACTTCCCGTTGACGGGAAGTGGCGCTCGACTTTCGACTGGAAACGTTGGCTCGGAATGGAAGAAATCCTCCTTTCCTCCCGAGCCATTGGAAACTTTCCCCGTACTCCCCCTACCCTGGCCGTTGGTGTAGAGGGACTCCCACAAGGAAGGGCACGGCTCGAGCATGGGGATCATCGTTCAGAAGTTCGGCGGCACCAGCGTTGGCAATGGCGAGCGGATGAAGAACGTCGCCGGAATCATCGAGCGTACGCTGGCCAGGCAGCCGGTCATCGCCGTGGTCTCGGCCATGAGCGGCACCACCAAGAGCGAGGGCACCACCAGCCTGCTGCTCGCCGCCTCGGACGCCGCGCGCAAGGGCGCTGCCTTCGCTCGCGAGCTCGAGCTGATGGAGCAGAACCACCTCAAGGCGCTCGGCGACAGCGTCCGCGAAGGCGCCGTCCGAGACGAGGCGAAGCAGTTCGTCATCGACGAGCTCGCCCGGCTGAAGAGCTTCCTCGACGCGATCTCCGTCATCCGCGAGCTGTCGCCGCGCTCCCAGGACAACGTGCTCGCGGTGGGCGAGAAGCTCTCGGCGCGCATCCTCACCGCGGTGCTGAATGACCGGGGCCTCAAGGCCGTGTTCACTGATCTGGCGCACGCCGTCCCCGACGACGAGGCGAGCGTGAACCCGGCCTTCTTCCGCCGGCTGCAAGGCCTGCTGGGCGAGCGGTGCCGGCCGCGCGCTGGCGAGGTGCCGGTGGTCACCGGCTTCTTCGGCATGGTGCCCGGCGGGCTGCTCGGCGCCGTGGGCCGCGGCTACACCGACTTCACCACCGCGATGATCGCTGCGGGCCTCGGCCGCGCTCAGGTCGACGAGCTGCAGGTGTGGAAGGAGGTCGACGGCATCTTCACCGCCGATCCGCGCAAGGTGCCGAGCGCGCGCGTGCTCTCGAGCATCTCGCCCGCCGAGGCCGCCGAGCTGACCTACTTCGGCTCCGAGGTGCTCCACCCGTTCACCATGGAGCGCGTCGTCTCGGCCAACGTGCCGATCCGGATCAAGAACAGCTTCCGGCCCGACGCCGAGGGCACGGTGATTGCCGCGCTGCCGGCCGAGCGGGCCAACCGCGTCACCGCGGCGACGGTGAAGCGGGGCATCACCGTGCTCACCATCACCTCCAACCGCATGTACCACGCCTACGGCTTCCTGGCGCGCGTGTTCGGCACCCTGGCGGAGCACGGCGTGGTGGTCGATCTCGTCTCGACCAGCGAGGTCAGCATCTCGTGCACCGTCGAGCGGCTCGAGGATCCGGAGAGGGTCCGCGCGGCGCTCGAGCAGTTCGGCGCGGTCGAGGTGACGCCCGGGCGTGCGATCCTCGCCATTGTCGGCGAGGGGATGAAGTTCTCCACCGGCACCGCCGGCAAGATGTTCTCCACGCTCGGGACCGCCGGGGTGAACGTCGAGATGATCAGCCAGGGCGCGTCCGAGATGAACATCAGCTGCGTGGTCAAGGAGGAGCAGGCCGTGGCCGGGCTGACCGCCGTGCACGACGCCTTCATCACCGCGGCCTGAGGCACTCCGGCGTAGGGCGGTTCGGGGAAAATTCGAAGGAAAATACCCGTTGCCCGGATTTTCCCCTCGCGGGTCTGAATAGACGTGCTCCCGCTCAGCTCACCCCGGTGAGAGGCGGGCACGGCGGCTCCCGGCATCCCCTTTCCTCCGGGGAGCGGCCCTACCCCTACCGCAAGGAGTGTCTGTCATGCGCAATGTCCGCACGTTGTCTGCTGTGTCTCGTCCGATGCTGCTGGGTCTCGCGGCGCTCCTCTTCGGGGGCTGTGGCGTCGCCACGGACGAGGCGAACACGGGCTCTGTCTCCGATCTCCAGGTGCAGCAGGCGGCGCTGCTGCCCGACCAGTGCGCTCCGGTGCCCGCCAACCACACCACCTACGGCGGCCTGCTGTACCACCTCTACTCGAGCGGCAAGACGTGGGCGGATGCCAAGGCGGACTGCACGGCCATGGGCGGCCGGCTCGCGACCCCCGCCAACTCCGGGGCCAATGCCGCCATCACCTCCATCATCACCGACCTGACGTACATCGGCATTAATCAGGCCAGCGGGCAGTCGTCCACGTCCGCGGGCTGGCAGACCCCCGAGGGCTACGCCGCCAGCTACTTCAACTGGAACTCGGGTGAGCCCAACGACATGGACGGCGTCGAGGACGGCTGGCAGAACTGCGCTCGTATGTACACCACCGGCTACTGGGATGACGTGTACTGCGGGAACTCCAGCCCCTACGTGTGTGAGTTCGGCACCCCGCCCCTGCAGTGCGCCGGTGGCTCCACGTGCGCCCTGGGCAACGACTCGAACTACCACTGCTTCTGCCCCCCGGGTCAGCATTTCGACGCGCAGCACAACGTCTGCGCCAACGGCCCCTGAGCCACGTGTCCAGACCCGCGCCGGGCGGACCTCCGCCCGGTGGCGGCGCGTTGCCCGAAAAAATGCGCCACGGGTCCAAAGGGTGGGGGGAGCCATGAGCCGGTCCGAATCGACCATGATGGGGATATCCTTGCACATGGTGAGCAGCTCCGATTCGCGACACATCGCTCAGCTCTTCGAGCGGCACGGCCCTCGGGTCTACCGGCGCGCCTTGCGCCTGCTGGGCAACCCCGGGGACGCCGAGGAGGCCACGCAGGAGATCTTCATCCGCGTCTTCCGCTCCGTCGGCGGCTTCCGGGAGCAGAGCCAGCTGACGACCTGGCTGTATCAAATCACCACCAACTACTGCCTCAACCTCATCCGCGACCGCTCTCGCCGCGCCGAGCTCCACCAGGCCCACGTCGGGCCCCTGGCGGACGAGTCCTCCCGGAGTGATCCCACCCGGCCCGAGGATCTGGTGCTGCTGCGCAGGCTGCTGGTGACCGCCGACGAGCGCCAGGCCGCCGCCGCCGTGTACGTGTTCCTCGATGGCATGTCGCACGAGGAGGCCGCCGAGCTGCTCGGGGTGTCCAAGCGCACGGTGGGCAACCTGCTCGAGCGCTTCCAGGCCTGGGCCCAAGAACAGATTGAGCCCCGGAGCACGGCTGCTCCGGGCGCGGGGACCGACTCATGAGCCCTCCTGATTTTCTCTCCCTTCGCGCCGGTGGCCCCGGGTGCCCGTCTGAGCTCACGCTCGACCGCCTCCACGCGGGCGAGCTTTCGCGCGAGCTGGCTCAGCGCACCACCGAGCACGTGGCGGGCTGCGCCGGATGTCAGGCACGCATGGCCGAGCGCCGGGCGGGCTTCGACGCCCTCGACGGCGTGGACGCCCGGGTGATGTTGGGGCGCATCCGCAGCGGGCTCGACAAGCCCGCGCCGCTCCCCGAGCGCCTGTGGGGCCTGCTGCGCCGCCTGAGCCTTCCCCTGACGGCGGTGGCCGCCGCGGCCATTGTCCTGCTGCTGGTGCGTCCCGGTGAGGAGCCGGCGGCGCCGGGCACGCGCCTCAAGGGCTCGCCCACGCTGCATGTGTTCCGGCTCCGGGGAGACCACGCCGAGGAGGTGCTGAGCGGGGAGCCGTTCGCGCCGGGTGATCGGCTGCGCTTCACGGTGGACCTGGGCTCGGAAGGGTACGTGAAGGTCCTCGGGGTGGAGGCCTCGGGGGCGCTGTACACCGCGTGGCCCCTGGACTCCGGCGTCCAGACGCGCATGGCGGCGGGCCACGGCATCGAGCTGCCCGGCGCGGTGGCACTCGACGCCCAGCCGGGCCGCGAGACGCTCTACCTGGTCCACTGTCCGCTCGCGGTGGGGCCGCCTGCCTGCACCTCCACGGGGCCAGAGGCCCGGCCCGTGTGTCCCGAGCCGTGCACGCTGACGCCCTTCGTCCTGAGGAAGGGCCCATGAGGGCCTCGCTCCCGCTCTCCGGGGGGCTGCTGCTCGCGCTGCTCCTGCTGCCCCTCACGGCCCGGGCGCTCCCCGAGCGCACCTGGCTGGTGGCCATTGGCCATGATCAGGGGGCTCGCGGCGAGGTGGGCCTGCTGTACGCGGAGTCGGATGCGCGGGCCTTCGCCGAGGTGCTGCGCCAGCAGGGGCGCGTCTCCTCTCAGCGCACGGTGCTGGTGCTCGGGGAGGACGCGGCCTCGGTGCGGCGCACGCTCCAGGAGATCAACGCCACCATCCGCGCTCAGGCGGGGGAGGGCCACCCCACCGCGCTCGTGGTCTTCTACTCGGGGCATGCCGATGCGACGGCGCTCCACCTCGGGGGCACGGAGCTGCCCTTCGAGGAGCTCAAGACGCTCGTGGAGGGCTCGCCCGCGGGGGTGCGGCTGCTCGTGCTGGACGCATGCCGCTCGGGCGCTGTCACCCGCGTCAAGGGCGTCACCGCCGCCGAGTCCTTTCGCATCTCCCTCTGGGACGAGCTCACCAGCGAGGGCCTCGCCATCCTCACCTCGAGCGCCGCGGGTGAGTCGAGCCAGGAGTCCGATGAGCTGCGCGGCTCGTTCTTCACCCACCACCTGGTGAACGCGCTGCGCGGAGCGGCCGACCAGGATGACGACGGCAAGGTGACGCTGACGGAGGCTTACAGCTACGCCTATACCCAGACGCTGCGCTCGAGCGGCCAGACGGTGGCGTTGCAGCACCCCACCTACTCCTGGGACGTGAAGGGGCGGGGCGATCTGGTGCTGTCGAACCTCCAGGATGCCCAGGGACGGCTGGGCCGGTTGCGGCTGGGGGCTCCGGCGCTCTACCTGCTCAGGGATGGGCGGCGGGGTGGGGCGGTGGTGGCGGAGGTGGCGCCCGAGCGCCAGCTGCGCGAGCTGTCCCTGCCCGCGGGCCAGTACTTCGTGCAGCAGCGCGAGCGGGACGAGTACCGCGAATACCAGGTGACGCTCGCCGCGGGGGCGCTGGTGGAGCTGGCCGCGCTGCCCTTCGAGACGGTGCGCTACGACAGGCTCGTGCGCCGGCGCGGCGGCGACAAGCGCTTCGTCCAGAGCGTCTCCCTGCTTGGCGGGG
This sequence comes from Hyalangium sp., assembly GCF_045802625.1. Taxonomy (NCBI): domain Bacteria; kingdom Pseudomonadati; phylum Myxococcota; class Myxococcia; order Myxococcales; family Archangiaceae; genus Hyalangium; species Hyalangium sp. The sequence goes on from NZ_JBJMQP010000051.1 coordinate 40,148, forward strand.
CCCGGGGGGCCATGCTCCTGGGCGAGAGGGCCTCGCCGCAGCTGAGCGTGGGCTACGGGCTGGACTTCGACTGGGGCTCGCTCGGGCTGCGGCTGCGCGGCGCCACCTCGCAGGGCGCGGCGTTGGATGGGGGGCTGCGGCATCGCCATGACGAGCTCGGCCTGGGGGTGAGCCTCCAGCGCTTCGTGGACTTGAGCTGGGCGAGCGTGGCCTTCGGGCTGTTCGCCGAGAGCGTGCTCCACCGGCAGACCTTCGACACGCAGCGGGCCGTCGAGGACCGGCGGGCCCTGGGCGTGGCCATTGGCAGCATCCTGGCCGTGGAGCGGCACCTGGGCGGGGGCGCGGCCCTGCGGCTGGAGGGAGGGCCGGTGACGGGACTCTTCGGACACACCACGAGCCAGGACGGCGTGGCGCGGGGCCAGGAGCTGGCGTCCCCCCTGACCTGGTGGGGCTCGGGAGGACTCGTATGGCGCTGGTGAAGGGGAAGCGCGGGGACAGCTCCCCGTGGCTCCGGGCGCTCGTCGGGGTGCTCGCGGGCACGGCGGTGGCGTGTGGGGACTCGCTCGTCGATGGGCTGTACTCGGGCCCGCCGCTCTACACGGTGGAGGGCAAGGTGGTGAGCACCTCTTCCTCCGTGAACGAGAAGCAGCCCCAGGTCACCCTCGCGCTGTTCTGGAACCCCGGCGGCGCGGCGGGCATGAGCGTGCTGGCCGAACAGCCGGGGACGGCGCATGGCGCGGAGTACTTCCGGGCCTTCGAGGTGAATCTGTTCGACGAGCCGGGGGATGGGCTGCTGGCCACCGCCCCTTCTGGCGCGCGCTATGGCATCGCGCGCTTCGCTGCCTACCGGGATGAGAACCACAACGGGCGCAAGGACGAGTCAGAGCCCTTCCTGGGCAGCGAGCATCAGACCAGCCTGATCCGCGCGCCCCAGCCGCTCTCGGCCGAGGACTCGCCCACCGGGGCCCCGCTGGCCGCCGGTTGGCACATCGTCTCCACGCCGCTGATGTGCCCTTCTCTTCCACCGGTGTTCACGCCGCCCGTGGCCGACGGGGACTGTGGGGTGCCGCTGGGCATCGAGTGCAAGACCGATGCGGACTGTGGAGGCGGGGTCTGCTTGCGCAATGCGGCGGGCCCCTGGCCCGGTGGAGCCTGCGCCATCCCGGAGCCACCGCCCCATGGCTGCCGCCAGCGGGGCTCGGTGTTGATGCGTGTCATGGACCCGGAGGCGCCGCAGTACTGGATTCAGGGGTGCTCGGAGACGGCCGACTGTCAGCGCCCCGAGCCCTACCAGTGCGACCAGCAGCTGCACGGCTGTAGGCCCTCGCTGGACATCTCGGTGGAGGTGCTGGACAACGATGCTCCGGCGCCTTTCTGTCTCAGATAGGAGTCCGGGCCGTATCGCGGGTATCCCTACGCCTGAGGTAGGCTACGCAGGGGAGACCGCACTGGTGCCTCCCTCTTCCCCAGGTACGCCATGGACAGCCTGTCCTCCCTCGCCCTCCATCCCGCGCTGTTGCCTCCGGGCACCAGGGTGGGGGCTTGGCGCGTGCAGGCCTTGGCGGGCCAAGGAGCCCACGGCGCCGTCTACCGAGCCGTGCTCAGGCACAACGAGCACTCCTCCCCGGTGGCCCTGAAGCTGGCACTGCACCCGGATGACCCTCGCTTCGCCCGTGAGGTGGTGCTGCTCTCCCGAAGCGAGCACCCCAGCATTCCTCGCCTGGTGGATCATGGCAGCTGGCAGTCCGCTTCCGGCACGCTCCACCCTTTCCTCGTCATGGATTGGGTGGAGGGCGAGCCGTTGTATGAACAGGCCCGGCATCATCCGCCAGCTCCCGCGCGGGTGAGGCAGTGGCTGGCGCAACTGGCGCAGGCGCTGGCGGTGCTCCATGCACAAGGGGCGGTGCACCGAGACCTCAAGGGGGACAATGTGCTGGTCCGCCGCGAGGATGAGCGAGTGATGCTGATGGACTTCGGCACCGGCCTGTACCCAGGTGCGGCCGCGCTCACGCCTGCGATGGGATTTCCGGGCACACCGCTGTACCGCTCTCCGGAGTCCTGGCTCTTCGAGATTCAATTCCACGGAGATACCAGCGCGCTCTACCGCCCCTCCGCGGCCGATGACCTGTACTCGCTGGGAGTCACGGCGTGCCGGCTGCTGACGGGCGAGTACCCCGAGCTGTGGGAGCCGTTCCGGGATGAGCACGGCACCTGGCGCCTGAAGGGAGTGCGGCTGCCGCGCACGCTGCGGAACAACCTCATCCTGGAGCCCTCTCTGCGTCCGCTCATTCTGCGACTGCTCTCGGTGCACCCTGAGCAGCGCGGCACGGCGGCGCAGCTGGCGCAGGAGTTGGAGCCTGTCTCACCGGTGAGGCCTTCCCAGCGGCCCCTCGGGACTCGAGCGCCTCGGAGACACGCGTGGCTCTGGCTGCCGACGGCAGCGGCGGGGCTGGCCCTGGCCGTGTGGGAGGGGAGGAGCGCTTCGTATGAGCAGCCCCCAGAGCCGCCCTCCGTGGCACGCGCGGAGCCCGTGAAGCCGGACTCCCCGGATGCAGGGACAGCGGGACTCGGTGATGCCGCAACGGTCGCAGTCCAGGACAAGCCGCCCTCGGGCTCCACGGCGGAGGGGATGATCGAGGACACTCTGCCCGAGCCGCAGCCAGGGCAAATACGACCCGATGAGAAGGGACGTTGCCCTGGCAGGTGGCTGGTTGTCCTCAACGGAGCGTGCTGGGAAGAAACCTCGTGGGAGCCGGAGCAATGCCAGGAGCACGGCGGCCAGATGTTCAAGGGGACCTGCTACGTGCCCTTCATCCCTCCCGGCCGTAAGCGTCCCCCCACCTCCGGTCCCCTGAAGAATCCATGAGTCAGATTCCCATGGTCCAATCCCAGTACAGCGGCTGGCATGTGAAAGGACCTTGCTCCAAGCTGCGGCTGCAATGATAGCCCTCGCCACAAGCATCGGGCGGGCCGTTGGGATTACAGGACGGCAGGCAATGCCAGCCGTCACAGGCCTTGCCTGCACCGCAGGCCGGGAGGCCGTCGCCACACTCCTCGATACATTCCATCCACACCTTGCCCGGGTACGCGGGCTCGTACTCCACATGGCACTTGCGGCCATCAGGGCAAGAGCTCTGCTGGCACTGGGGGCCATACACCTGCGCGCATACCGAGGCGCCCTCCGCGAACGGGATGCACTGCTGCCCCGCGGGGCATTGCCCGTTGGCACAGGTGGGTAGGCACAGAGGCTGGGGAATGGTGTCTGCGCAGAAGAAGCCCTCGGTACAACCTTGGGGTTTACCCAGCTGGCAAGGCCGGGCGCACCAGGTGTTCTCTCGGCCACCGCACAGCCATTGGGCCGCGCAGGCGTTCCGTTTGTCGCGCGGAAGGGCGACGCAGCCTTCACCTTCCTGGCGTGGACCCACGGGGACGCAGCGACGAACCTGCGGTCCACCTCCCAAGGTGGCAAGGCGTCTGCAGACAGCGCCTTCTAGACATTGTTTATCCGTCAGGCACTCGCTGTCCGCGCAAGTGGAGCGCGGGTACCGGCCATCAAACAAGCAGCCCAGCGGCGATTCACACTCTTTGCTCGATTCGCAGTGCCGCCCATATGTCATCAAACGCATGCGCTGGTCATGGGTGAGCAGAGGGCTGACGTGTGCCCCGGGTGGCATGTCCGTAGGTACCTCTGGCCGCAGCAACCCCCACAGCAGCACCAGCACCGGCACTGGCAACAGCAGCCCTACGAGGGTGGCCACCCGCTTGCGCAAACCGTCCGTCCGCACCTAGGGCGGCCCTCCGCACTCAAGACACGCCTGCGAGTGTTGCTGGCCATGCCCGCAGACCTTGCCAAACTCCGAGGGACAGCCGGTCAGCGCCAGCGCTGAAAGGATTCCTGCCGCTAGGTAGTGCCACCGCATGCGTTCCTCCAGGGCGGACCAGTGACGCTACCAGCGCGGATCAGCCCACGTCCACGCCATGTCACGTAGGCCGAAGGCCCGCGCAGCGTCACCCTGGAGTGGAAACGATCCTCAGAAAACACGGGCCTCAGGCTCCAGCGATCTCCGTCGCCGCGATTGCTACGCCGCGCTTCCTCAAGATTGTCTCCACCTGAAGGGGGTGCGGCTGCCGCGCACGCTGCGGAACAACCTCATCCTGGAGCCCTCTCTGCGTCCGCTCATTCGGACTCGAACGCCTCGGAGACACGCGTGGCTCTGGGTGCCGGCGGCAGCGGCGGGGCTGGCCCTGGCGGTGTGGGAGGGGAGGAGCGCTTCGTATGAGCTGCCCCCAGAACGGCCCTCCGTGGCACGCGCGGAGCCCGTGAAGCCGGACTCCCCGGATGCAGGGACAGCGGGACTCGGTGATGCCGCAACGGTCGCAGTCCAGGACAAGCCGCCCTCTGGTTCCATGGCGGAGGGGATGAGCGAGGACACCCTACCCGAGCCGGAGCCAGAGCAGGTGCGGCCCGATGGGAAGGGTCGTTGCCCGCGCAAGTGGCTGGTCGCCCTCAACGGAGCGTGCTGGGCGGAGGCGGCGTGGGAGATGGAGAAGTGCCAGGAGCTCGGCGGCCAGATGTACAAGGGGACCTGCTACATGCCCTTCATGCCTCCCGGCCGTAAGCATCCCCCCACCTCCGGTCCCCTGAAGAATCCATGAGACTGCCCCAGCCATTGGGGTCCACCTCACTGAGGTCATCCAGGAGTTGCTGGGACACGTCACCACGCTTCGGATCGGTCCCTGCTCCGCTCCGCTGCTCACCGGCTTCTTCCTCGCGGTGAGGGCGCAGCTTCTTGGCCTCAGTGGATCTCTTGGTGGAAATAGCGTATTACTCGGATTCCAAGAATTTCGGAGGCCGGGATATTGAACCGCACCCAGCGCTTCGGGGACACCGAGCTTGACGTCACGGATCCTGGCCTCACGAACGAGCGGATCTTCCCGCTGCTTCGCGCCTTCATCCAGGACACCTTCAACGCGTGCACCTTCCACCGCGAGCGCTGGAAGCGTGCGGGCCTCCAGGATGGGCGTATCTCCTCGCTCGAAGACTTCGAGAAGCTGCCACGGATGGGGCCTGACGAAGCGAGCATCGGCGATCTCCACCTGCTCCCAGATCATTATCCCGCTGGCCTCCGCGGCCGCGACGGGCTGAACGCCTTGCCGCCGGACTCGCGGCTCGCGAAGAAGTTCACGACCTCAGGGTCCACGGGGAAGCCCAAGGCCGTCTATTACACGGCGCAGGACTGGAGGCTGCACGCGGCGGCCTTCCCTCGCGTGGCGACGCACATCCCTCGTGAGTGGATGACCCGGTGCTTCAACGCCTTCAACCCGGGCCACATCGCGGGCAAGTTCACCGAGGACTGCTGGAACAGTCACGGCTTCACTGTCGAGAACCGGCACTTCTCGGCGACAACCCCCGAGCAGGTGCTCCACCAACTCACCTCGGGGCTGCGCGAGGTGGGCGGCTTCAACTTCCTGTGCCTGCCGCCCAGTCTCCCCAAGGGGGCAGTCGCCAAGGGCATCACCCTCTCGGATCTGCTCGATCTCGATCAGGAGAACTACATCGGCAGCCGCATCCGGGTGATCCTCACCACGGGGGCTCCCCGCGACAATCCCGAGCATCGGCTGAAGCAACGGGTCTGGGAGGCCAATGAGCTTGCGCGCGCAGGGAAGACGATCCTCTTTGAATTCTATGGAGCCGCCGAGGTGGGCTTGATCGCCGCGGAGTGCGAGCACAATGACGGCCTGCACCTCCGTCCGGGGCTGGTCTTCATCGAGGTGATCGATCCAGCGACCGGCCGTCACGTCGCGGATGGGGAGCGGGGGCTGGTCTGCGTTACCGGCCTCCACCAAGGCAGCCGGTACGTCCGTTACCTCGTGGGAGATGAGGTGACCTTCGACGCTCGCCCGTGCCCCTGCGGCGCGCCCACTCCGAAGTTTCGCGGCATGGCACGCGTTCTGGATCGCGAGCGCATCCGGCAGGGCTGTGCGGCAGGTTGACTCCGATCCCCGGGAGAGATCTTGATCTCGAACATCCTCAATGGGCGGTTCGTGGCCGCGGAAGGCTCACGGAAGGCCGGCGCATGGGCGATCCCTCGAACAGCTCCCAGCGACGTGGGCTTCGCCCTCAAGTGCGCGCACAGCGCCCCCTCACCTGAGCCCCGCGATCCGGTCCCCTTGCTCCGCGCGATCGGGCGGGAGGGCCTATGGATCACCGCCGCCCAGATGCGGGAGATCTCCGCGGCGACGGGCAGCCCGCTGCGCTACGTGCGCGCGTCGGTGGCGCGCTTCAACGAGTGGCTCGGGAGGATTGACGCGTACCTGGACCGGGTAGGGCGCTGGTCCGGCGGCGAGCTCACCATGGGCGGGGTGACGTACTGCGGCGGACTCACCTCCATGCTCGTGCTCGCCGGGGACGAGGTGACGCTGGCCCCATGGGCCCTGGCCCACGCCGTCCTGGCTGGCGCGCGGGTCATCGCCAAGCCCAGCAACGCCGAGCCGCTGAGCGCCTTCCTCTTCGTGCGGGCGCTCCTCGAGCAGGGGCTCAAGGGAGGACCGAACCTCCTCTACCTCGACAGCTCCAGCGAGGAAGATCGCGCGGCCATGCAGCGGCTGGTCTCCAGCACGGAGCAGTCCGTCGTCTTTGGAGAGGACGCGACCGTCCAGGCCATCTACGGCCCGCTGGCGTTCCGCCCGAACCACAAGGCGATCCCCTATTGGAGTGGGCGCTCGGGCGCGATCATCCTCCCCGATGCGGATCTCGCCGCCGCCGCGAGGGACCTCATCGCGGGCATGACGATGGATCGAGGCAACCGCTGCGACTCGACCAAGCGGGTCTACGCGCCGCGCGGCTTCGCGGGCGATCTCGAGCGGCTGTTGATCGAGAGCGCGTCGCGGCTTCACCGCGGGGAGGCGGCGGACGAGCGGACCGAGCTGGGAGTGCTGGATGAGCACGCGCGGCAGATCGCCGAGCGCGGGGCGGCGGGCTCGCAGATCCTCTACGATCGGGAGCTGCTCATCGCGCGTTGCACGGACCTCTCTCCGCTCATCACGGAGGAGATGCCCTATCCCGCACTCGGGATCCGCTACTATGACGACGGCGAGGATCCCTTCGAGCTCGCCAACCAGTCCGTCCGGCAGGCTCCTACCCGGCGAGCGCTCGTGATCTCGATCTTCACCCAGGATCAGGCCGCGTTCCGCCACGGAGCCCAGAGGCTCAACGCCTACAAGGTTCTCCAGAACCTCCCGACGAGCCATGCTGATCTCTTCAGCCCGCATCAGGGCATGCACCTGTTTCAAGAGCTGATGCGGCCCAAAGCCATCATTCAGGCCAGGTTCCCCCAGGAGTGATCATGAGCGCATCGAGAGCTTTGGATATTCAATCCCTGGAGCAGCTACAGGCCACGCTCCCCTGGGAAGGAACACAATCCCCCGAGCCCCTTCAGGAGGCAGCGCGCCAGGCCTCCGCCCTGGCGGTGGAGGCCTTCGAGCGCCGGACTCCCGAGGCGCTCGAGCGGGCCGAGCGGTTGCTGCACTACCTCAACGTCTCCAATGCCTTCGGTGTGCCGGTGCATCCGATCGCCTCCGCGGTGTGGGCGGTGCTGAGCCAGGCGCTGGTCCGCGGCAGCCTGCCCAAGGGCGACGCCCCGGCGGAGATCGACCAGCCGCGAATGCGCGCGGCGCTCGAGGCGCTGATCGCTCGCGCCGAGCAGGTGGACCACCCCTTCCTCGACGCCATCTGCGAGCTGCCGACTGAAGCCGGGCTGGTCCTCTATGCGAAGAACTGGCTCGCGAGCACTCAGGGCTTCACCAGCAACCTGCTCGCGCTCGCGCAGCGGACGACCGGGGCCACGCGCGGGATGATCCTCGGGAACGTCAGCGACGAGGTCTCGGGGCAGACGCATGAGCGGATGCGCGCCCGGTTCTTCGCGCAGCTCGGCATGAGCTACGACGAGGTGCGCGGAATCTCGACCTACCAGGCTGGGCGGAGGAGCGATCCAGAGCTGTTGATCTCCTCGCTCACGTTGCTCAACTTCCGCAGCGCGCTCGTGGCGAACGCCCACCCCACCTGGGCGCTCGGCGTCTTCTTCGCCATGGAGGCGGCATTCCATAGGGTGTGCGTGCGGCTGGTCTCCGCGCTGAGGCGGCGGCGGTTCGATGCGCAGGCCATGGAGATCTTCACCGTGCACGTCGAGGCAGACGAGGACCACGCCAAGGAGTGGCTGGAGATCCTCGAGTCCGACGCCTGGAGCGCCACCGATCGCGCCCGGATCCTGCAAGGGACGACTGCGTACATGGCACTGCGCCACGACTGGTTCAATGCGATGAAAGCAGCGCTCCGGCTGCCCTGAGACCGCGCGGGAGGACTCATGGCAGAGACCGTCTGCGAGCTCTTTCTCAGGGCCGCCGAGCGTTTCCCCGAGCGAATCTTCCTGCGCGTGCTGACGGCCGCGGGCGAGGAGCGGCTGAGCTACGGTGAAGTGGCCCGGCGCGTCGCGTCCAGCATCGGGCGCCTTCGCCAGCTCGGCCTTCACCGGCGCGAGCGCGTGGTGAGCTACTCGGATGAGACGCGCCGGAACATCCTCTTCTACCTGGCATGTGCGTTCTCGGGGGTTCAGCCCATCCCCCTCTCTCCGCTCTTCTCGGCCAGCTACCTCTCTCAGATCGCTCGACGGGTGGGGGCTTCTCGCGCGTTCTGCGCCGCCGAGGCGGTGCCAGCGGTCTCTGGCGCTGGCCTTCGCCCGCTTGCGTTCGGCATCCCTGGGCACGCAGGGCCAGGGGAGTGCCTGGACGCTCCGCCCGAGGAGTCCCTCGAGTCCTCGCTGTGCTTCCTCCGCGAGTGCGCAGAGCCGATCCAAGGAGAGGACGTCTTCCTCATCCTGCCGACGTCGGGCTCCACGGGCGAGCCGAAGCTCGTGCCACGCCAACATCGCACCTGGCTCCGGGATGCGCGCCAGCGCAGCCTGGATCTCCGCGCGGACGAGGCCCCTCCGCAGCGATTCCTCATGGCCCCGGCGCTCTTGCACAGCATGGGGGTCCACGCGCTCTGCACGGGAATGCTCGTCGCGGCGGAGCTCTGCATCCCCACGCGGCTCGACACCGCGATGCCGATTGAGGAGCTCCGGCGGTTCCAGCCGACGTATCTGGTGATGGCGCCGCGCGTTCTGCGCTCGTTGATGGCGCAGTACCACCGGGATCCCGTGGGACCGCCGCTGGGCCCAAGCGCCCGCGTGCTGCTGGTGGGCGGGGCCAAGCCGGACCCCGCGATGCTGCGCCCGATCGCCAGCTCGGGGGTCGACGTGATCGAGTACTACGCCTCGAGTGAGCTCTCACTCGTCTCCATCACCCCGAGGGGCCAGTGGCGTGAAGGGCATACCGGCCGCGTGGCCGGGGACGTGGAGTTGCGGATCGCGGCGGATGGGGAGGTGCTCGTGCGCTCGCCAGCGCAGATGCCGGGCTACCTGGGACAAGAGGTGCTGACGCAGGCGGCGTACACCGAAGAGGGCTTCTTCAAGACAGGGGATCTTGGAGCGCTCGCACCCGACGGCTGGCTGCGGCTGCACGGGCGGAAGCGGGACGTCTTCAACACGCCCGAGGGCTGCAACATCTACCCGGTCCGTATCGAGGAGATGCTCGAGGGGCTTCCCTGGGTCCACCAGGCAATGCTCGTCGGGGATCAGCGCCCGTACCTGTCGGCGCTGGTTGTCGTCTCCGACCCGATACCGGTACAGGAGGCCGACGGCTACCTTGATCCGAGCGAGTACCCCGGGCTCTACCTCCAGGTCCGTGCCGAGCTCGCTTCGCTGAACACAGGCCTCGAGACCGTTGAGCAAATCGTCCGCTTTGCGCTCTTCGCGAAGCCGTTCTGCGAGGCCGTACTCCGGCCGGTGGGGCAGGGCAAGGTCCAGAGGAACCGCAGCCAGCTCCAGGTCTCCTACGCCACACAGATCAACCGCCTGTACTCAGCCTGGGACAGGGGCGATGATCCAACCCTTGTTCCGCGAATGAATGCGCCCGAGGCGCTGGCCGCGGCGGCAAGGCTCGGGGGAGATCCCAGGGACATGGAAGTCGGTGGGGGCACTTCTAAGGCGCTCCGCAACGTCCCGCCGTGATGCGGCAGGAGTGCCTTCGCCCGCGCGTAGTCGCACCGCTTCCGTGGATTCTCTGCATCAGAATCTTCCCCCGCCGGCCGCGGCCCGCAGAAAAAAAGCGGCGCCGCGCTCCTGGGCCTCGGGAGCGCGGCGCCGCCGTTCAAGCCGCAGGGTTTACGCCTGGGGCTCCTTGTCCTTCTCCGCCTTCAGCGTCTCCACCAGCGTGTCCCACTTCTCCAGCGGAATGCCCTTCACATCCACCACCGCCTCACCCTGGTGGTTGCGCAGCTGCACCCGCACCGGATCGCCCTTCTGGAAGCAGCTCATCACCACCTGGGTGATCTGATCGACACGCGCCACGGCCTCCGGGGGCAAGGGCTTGCTGGAGGTGGGCTTGCGCTTGGCCTGCAGCGCCCGGCGCATCTCCGCCACGCTGCACGCGGAGAAGGGCTTGGACGTCACCCCCCCTTGGCGTCTGGCACGTCGATGAGCGTCGGGCCCGGCGTGGCGTGGTCCACCTTGATACCCGCCAGCTCCTTGTAGGTGAGCAGCAGCGACAGGCACGTGACGCCGAAGCGGACGGCGATCTCCTCGCTGAACTTGCCGGCCACCGCGCCGTAGGTGGTCAAGGTCGGCTGGGAGATGTCGCCCAGCTTCTGGCGGACCCAGTCGCGGGCATCCTTGAAGCCGGCCAGCTCTGCCAGCTTCTTGTCCACCACGTAGTTGTACAGCTGGCCCATGCGGTGGTGGTTGATGCTCTCCTCGCCCATGAGCTGGATCATGGCGGCGCGCACCTGGTCGAGCGTCATGTCCTGCGGGAAGGTGGCCTGCACGGGGTTGGCGACTGACTTCGGCTTCGTCTGGAACAGCGTGAACATCGTGGGTTCCCCCTCGGGGAGGCGGGGTGCCTCCCCCCGGCCGATTGCTGCGTCGGCCGTGAGAGGGCCTAGAGCACAGGGCGGGCCAACGAGTGCTTTCCTGTAAACACAGGCACTTGCGCGGCAGGCTCCCCTCGCGAACCGGGGGGCGCGCCGCTACTGACCAGTCAGTAGTGGCCCCGGTACTGACTGGTCAGCAGTGGACCCCTAGGGCCTGCGCACGGACCTGCCGTGTGGAGATCTGATCGGGAGCAAGTCTCCGCCCACGTTGACACCCCTGGACTATCGGTAGACCTCTCCCGATAGAGGCGGCGGGTGTCGAACCCACAGCAAGGCGAGAGCAAAACCCTATGCAGGTCGCGCTGTTACCGGCTAACGCCTTGAGCTCTCGTCGGCTCGTTCTCCCGCTCCATCCCGTCTCGTCCCGTCTGATTCCGCGCTGGAGGGTCACACTGGGGGCACATGCGGGTCAGGATCAGTCGAGCCCTTTGCGGCCGCGGAACTGCTGTCGCAGAAACCTTCGGGCGTGACCGTCAGCAATCAGGCGCTGCGCCTTCTTCACGACGGCCTGTGCCTCCTCCAGGGTGACCCGGTCCTCGAGGAGAGATGCAGCGAGCACGCATTGATACGCAGCGCAGCTCGCCGGACGGGCTGCGTAGATCCCACAGTCGCGGCCCTTGAGCGCGGAGCACCTCTGCGGAAGCACCTCCGTACCGCTGCGAAGGGTCCGCGTGGGAATTCCCAGTGCGTGGAGCTGGCCGACTTCCTCGGGCTCTAGCCCGACATGGCTGAAGAGGCTGCCATCGCAGCACAGGCCGCAGCCGCGGCAGAGAAGCGAAAGCGGAGATTCGGGTGCGCCATCATCCATGACACCGTTTAGATAGCCACGGACGGGTGGGCTGTGCCCGCGCAAGCGGTGGGGCAGGCGAGGGCTCGCTAGAGGCGGACGCCTCCACGTTGACGCGGAACGGCATGGTATGAGCAGTTGCATGCTGAAGACCCACCCTGCCCGTCCTCTTGCCGTCCTCGTCGGCGTGCAACTCCCCGGCGTCTCGGACGCGGAGCACGCTGCAGACCTCGCGGAGCTCGCCCGGCTGGTAAAGACCCTGGGCTACGACGCGGTGGCCACCGTGAGCCAGCGCCGCGAGGGGCTGGCTTCCGGGACGGTGCTGGGCACCGGCAAGCTCAAGGAGCTGGCGCAGCTCACCGGCGGCAGCGGCGTCGTCGCATCCGGCGCGCAGGAGCGGACATCGAAGGCGCGCGAGCGCTGGGAGTCCGCGGACGCGGCACTCGAGGAGCCCGGAGACGAGGAGGCCGCACCGCCCGCGGCGGACGCCCCGGGCGAGGTGGCGCAGCGCCCCACGATTGTAGTCGTGGACCACGAGCTCTCCCCGAGCCAGCTGCGCAACCTGGAGAAGGCCACCGGGGCGCAGGTGCTGGATCGCACAGGCGTCATCGTAGACATCTTCCACCGGCACGCGCGCAGCCACGAGGCGCGCATGCAGGTGGAGATCGCCCGGCTTAACTACCTCGCGCCCCGCCTGCGCGAGTCCACCGGAGGAAGGGAGCGGCAGCAGGGCCGCGGCGCCGGGGACTCCGCCGTGGAGCTCGACCGCCGAAAGATTCGCGACCGCCTCGCCGAGCTGCGCGCGGGGCTCGCCGCCATCCAGAAGGACCAGGACCAGCGCCGCTACGCGCGCCGCGACCAGCTGCGCGTGGCGCTGGTCGGCTACACCAACGCAGGCAAGTCCTCGCTGATGCGCGCCCTGACCGGCAGTGAGGTGCTGGTGGCCGACCAGCTCTTCGCCACCCTCGACACCACGGTGCGGGCCCTGCAGCCAGAGAGCCGTCCGCGCGTGCTCGTCTCGGACACGGTGGGCTTCATCCAGAAGCTGCCGCATGATCTCGTCGCCTCCTTCCGCTCCACGCTCGACGAGGCGCTCGAGGCCTCGCTGCTGCTGTACGTGGTGGATGCGTCCGACCCCACCTGGAACACCCAGCTGGAGGTCACCCGCACGGTGCTGCGGGAGATCGGAGCGGACGCCGTCCCGAGCCAGCTGCTCTTCAACAAGGTGGACCGGCTGGATGCGGCGGCACACGAGGCGCTGCGCTCGCGCCACCCGGAGGCGATGCTGCTCTCCGCGCACCGGCCGGAGGACGTGGGGCTCCTGCGCGAGCGCATCCTGCACACCTTCGCGGCCTCCATGGTCGATGCGGACCTGGTGATCCCCTACGCCTCCCAGTCGCGCATCAGCGAGGTGTACGAGCACACGACGGTGCTCTCCGAGGCCTTCGATGAGCGCGGGCGCAAGCTCCGCGTGCGCGGCCTGCCCGGAGCCATTGCGCGCCTCACGCAGGCCTTCGGAGCCTGAGCGCCGTTGGCACTGACCTCCAGGCACTGGCGCCACGAGGCTCAGTGGAGGCGGCGGGAATCGAAGCCGCATCAAGGCGGAAGCAAAACCCTAAGACTTCCTTTCATAACCCCGCCACGGCCAGGGTGGGCCTGCGACTGATGGAGCCGATGCGCATCTTCGGGGCATGAGGCGCGAGTTGGTTTCAGAAGCGCTGTGGCAGCGGGTCGAGCCCCTGCTGCCGCGGAGGTGTCGTCACCGCAAGGGAGGCCGCCCGTACGCAGATGACCGAGCGGCCCTGCGAGGCATCCTCTTCGTGCTCAGGACGGGCATCGGGTGGGAGGACCTGCCGGCAGAAGTCTTCGGGGTGAGCGGCATCACCTGCTGGCGCCGACTCAACCAGTGGGCCAAGGCGGGCGTCTTTCGCAAGCTGCAGCAGAAACTGCTCGACGAGCTGGGCATGAGAGGACGCATCGACTGGAGTCGTGTCTCCTTCGACTCCGCCAGCGTGCGGGCTCAAAAGGGGGGCCCGAAACCGGAAAGAATCCGACGGACAGAGGGAAGAAGGGCTCCAAGCACCA